>JAUMBJ010000155.1:0-10304 GCA_032115755.1 Saprospiraceae bacterium | reverse complement strand
CATAATATTTATATTGACGAAAAGGGTTATGCTTATTTAGCAGGTTGTAATATCAGTAAAAGGGGGGTTTTGATTTTTGATTTAAATAGCGATCCCAAAGCACCGGCCTACGTAGGTGCAGCGGATCTAAATTATGCTCATGATGCCTATGCCCGCGGCGATACGCTTTATGCTTCAGAAATCAATGTAGGACAACTGGCCATCTATGATATCAAAGACAGAAGTAATCCCTCATTAATGGCCACACGAGTTACCAGTAAAACTTTTACACATAATGCCTGGATTTCTGATGATGGTAAATATGCTTTTACAACTGATGAAAGAGCCAATGCATATGTAGACGCATACGATATTTCTGATCTAAATGATATTCGACTTGTAGACCAATTCAGACCGCTTGAACGAGAAGGTCAAGGTGTTATCCCACATAACACACATTACTATAAAGGATTTTTACTTACTAGCTGGTATACAGATGGATTGAGAATTGTCGACGCACATCGTCCGGATAACCTTGTGGAAGTAGCCTATTATGATACCTGGGAAGATCCAGTAACTTGTCACAACGGTTTTAGTGGATGTTGGGGTGCGTATCCTTTTACAGGTACAGATATTGCCTATGCCAGCGATATAAATAATGGTTTATTTATTATAAAAGTCGACTACAAAAGAGCTGCATACTTAGAAGGTACAATAATTGATGAAAATGGAAACGCTATAAACAATGCACTGGTCACCATCAAATCAAGTCAGATTAACAGAGAGTTTTCAAATGCAGCAGGCATTTACAAAACTGGACACGCTTTTGAAGGAACTTTTGAAGTCGAAGTTAAACATCCTGACTACGCTGTAGAAAACATTAGTCTGGAGTTTAATGCAGGAGAAGTAACAAACTGGAATTTCGTATTGAAAAAACCTACCTTAATACAATATTCAGGTAAAATTTCTACGGAAGATAATCAATCAATCCAAACATCAATAAAAATTACTGGTCCCGGGTACAAGGGTGAGTGGCAGACTGATGCAATGGGACAATTTAATGTCTCCATCCCCCAGGGAACTTATGAATTAACCGCTTCAGCTTGGGGATATCAGCCTTACTATTCCACTGAAATTTTAACAAGCAGTGATTCTAAAAACATTTCGCTAAAAAAGGGATACACTGATCATTTCAATTCAGACCTTGGATGGTCTGTTGCTTCTTCTGACAATATGTCGGGAGAATGGGAAAGAGTAGTACCAAATGCCACATTCTATACAAACAATACCCCAGCAAATGCCGGAATAGATGATGCTGGAGATCGAGGGGATTTTTGCTTTGTAACCGGAAATGGTTTAAGCGGGGCAGGTTGTGATGATGTAGACAACGGTATCACCAGACTTACCTCTCCATTGATGGATCTTAGTGAATATAATAATCCAGTACTCCATTTTTCATGGTGGTTGTTTATAGCTGGTGGAAATACTGCCCCAGACGATTCCCTAAGTATATACATATCTAATGGAACCAAAGAGGTGCTTGTATTCCGAACAGGAAATTCTATTTCAGCATGGGATAGAACAGGCGATTTATTCATAAAGCAATTCATTGAATTGACAAATAATATGCAAATACATGTGGAGATAGGAGACAGGCAACAAACAGGTCATTTGGTAGAGGCTGCTTTTGATAATTTTTCAATAACAGAAGGAATTTCAGGCATTAATGAAGAAGCTGAAATAAGAAATGAATTAATAGTTTATCCGAACCCTTCATTCGATAAAATAATCGTTTCCAGAAAAGCGCAGGGATTACTAACTAATATCTTCATTACTGATGCCTTAGGTAAGGTTGTTTATCACAATACTAATATTGGTCAACGTGAAATAGATATCACTTCACTTCAAAAAGGAATGTACATTATTCATGATAATTTTGGTAATAACGCAAAGTTTTTTAAACTTTAAATGGTAAAAAAATGATATTAATCAGAATAACTATGCTATGTCTTATAGCTGTTAGCGCAGCCAGTGGCATAACCCAAAGTAGTAATCTGACAGGTTCAACAATAGTTTCAAAAATGCAAGACTTTCCGCTTCCAGAATGGGCAAAAGATGCCAATATTTACGAAGTCAATATCCGTCAATATACTCCAGAAGGAACTTTTCTGGCTTTTAAAAAACATTTACCACGATTAAAGGAAACGGGCGTAGAGATATTATGGTTTATGCCAGTTTTTCCGATCAGTGATACAAAGAAAAAAGGAAGTCTGGGCAGTTACTATGCGGTTTCTGACTTTAGAAAGGTAAATCCTGCCTTCGGTGCGATAGCGGATTTCAACTCCGTTATCGAAGAAGCCCATCAACTGGGTATGAAAGTTATTTTGGACTGGGTTCCAAACCATACCGGCTGGGACCACATATGGATAAAGTCAAATCCTGATTTTTATACCAGAAATGCACAAGGCGAAATTATTGACCCACTCAATGAACATGGAAATTCCATGGGATGGACAGATGTGGCAGATCTGAACTATTCCAATAAAGCACTTTGGAATACAATGAAAGAAGATATGCTTTTTTGGATTCAAAACTACAAGATTGATGGCTTCAGACATGACATGGCTATGCTTGTTCCATTGGAATTTTGGAAAACAGTTATACCTCAATTGCTCGAGGTAAAGCCTGATCTTTTTTTTCTTGCTGAATCAGAAGAACGCTCCCACGTAGAGGAAAACTGTTTTCACGCCATTTATTCCTGGTCACTTTTCCATACCCTCAATGACATCGCTAAGGGTCATAAGCATGCCAAAGATTTGGATCAATGGATTAGTAATCACCTAACTGATAAAGAAAAAGGTAATTATATGTTTTTCATTACCAATCATGATGAAAATTCTTGGGCGGGATCAGAAATTGAACGTATGGGAGATGGTTATAAAACTTTTGCTGTATTATGTCATACACTTCCAGGTATACCGTTAATATATAGCGGCCAGGAAGAACCACTTGTAAAGAGGCTACAATTTTTTGAAAAAGATGATATTGAATTTAAGCAATATAGCTTAGCTCCTTTTTATAAAACCCTAAATTCCATTAAGAAAGAATTTCCGGCCCTGTGGAATATGCCTTTTGGAGGTAAATTGGAAAGTGTTTCTGATCATGATAGAGTATATGCTTTTGTGAGGAAGAAAGATAAAAGTAGAGTTTCAGTTATTTTGAATTTATCCCCTGACCAGCAAACATTTTACCCATCGGAGGATCTTTTTGGCCAGAGTGTTTTTGATCAAAATAAATATGTTGAATTCGAAAATAATAAGGCGATTGTACTTCAACCCTGGGAATATATCGTACTCACTCAATAATCAAAGTAATATGAAGACAAAACCACTATTGCGTACTGCGGCTATATGGAATATGAGCTTTGGATTTTTAGGAATCCAAGCTGGATTTGCCATGCAAAATGCGAATGCTAGCCGTATTTTGCAAATTTTTGGAGCTGATACGCACCATTTAGGCTGGTTTTGGCTTGTCGCTCCAATAACAGGAATGATTGTACAACCTATTATAGGTCATATGAGCGATCAGACTTGGTCCTCCCTAGGTAGAAGAAAACCTTATTTCCTGATTGGCGCTATACTTGCTTCGATTGGTTTGATTTTGATACCAAATGCCGGACTTTTTACGGCATTTATTCCCGCATTATGGGTAGGAGCAGGTATGCTAATGCTGATGGACGCGTCTTTTAATGTGGCTATGGAACCATTCCGTGCCCTTGTTGCTGATAAATTGTCTACGGATCAAAGAACTGCTGGTTTTGCCATTCAAACGGTTTTAATAGGAATAGGTGCCGTCATCGGATCATGGCTTCCTACCATCATGGCTCAATGGTTTGGATTAGAGACCACATCGACTGAAGGAGGTGTTCCACAAAATCTGATATATGCATTTGTAGCTGTTGCTGCAATTTTATTAGGATCTATTATTTGGACAATCATCACCACAAAGGAATATTCGCCTGAAGAAATGGCTGCTTTTGAAGATAGCAAGGAAGATGTAGAGGATGAAAAAAGTAGTATGTCAGGGGCAATTATTAAAAATATTGCCAATATGCCTGCAGCTATGAAACAGCTGGGTATTGTGCAATTTTGTAGCTGGTTTGCACTTTTTGGAATGTGGACATATACGACTCCAGCGGTTGCAGAGCATATCTATGGCCTACAGCCCAATGATACTATTTCTCCTGACTACCAGACAGCAGGAAACATGGTTGGTTATATTTTTGGCATATATAATATGGTCGCTGCAATATATGCTTTCGTGCTGCCATGGCTGGCTGGTCGGATTGGTAGAAAATACGCTCATGGATTATCTCTGCTTTTAGGTGGCATTGGCTTGCTTTCCATTTATATCATTGACAATCCTGACAATCTTATTTACCCTATGATTGGAGTCGGTATGGCCTGGGCTAGTATTTTGGCTATGCCCTATGCTATGTTGGCTGGAGCTATCCCCGCCAAAAAAATGGGTATTTATATGGGAATTTTCAATCTATTTATTACAATTCCGCAAATTATTAATGGTATTATTGGGGGACCAATTCTGGCAAATCTATATCATCATCATGCCATTTATGCTATTTTGGCTTCTGGAATATTTCTAGTAGGTGGAGCTGTTGCCAGCTGCTTTATGAAAGATCCAGATGACAAAGCACTGCAAAAATCAATATAAATATATTGAGTCATTTATGAATTATATTATATTGTATAATATTGTATTACAAATTTTCAAATACTTCTAAAAGCCGTTTGGATTCTTTTTCCCAATTTAATTCCGCAGCTGCTTGAACACATTTTTGCTGTACTACGCTCCAGGCATTTGGATGGTCATAGATTTGTTGGAGCATTTTCGCCAGGACTTCAGGTTGAAGGCTTTTCGTAACCCACCCTATTTGATACTGATGTATCAAATGGTTATATTCGGGAAAATCCATATGCAGGGCAGGTAATCCAGCTTTTATATAATCAAATGTTTTATTGGCGAGAGAATACTTGTAGGACAGCGAACGCTCATCTAATAGATTAATTCCTATCCATGCTTTTTTCGCTAATTCAAATAACGCCTCCTGAGATTGCCAACCTACAAAATTTATACAGGAGCCGCCTTGACTTTTAGCAGCTAAATTCCTTAGTTCCTCTGACAAATCTCCTTCTCCCGCAATACACAATTGCATATTAGGCAAAAATTTCATGGCTTTAATGATTTGCTCCAATCCCCTACCCTCGTTCAGAACCCCCTGATAATAAATCAATCCTTTTTGCCTTTCTTCAAATGAAGGGACATTTTCATAGGATGCATCGGGTATATTGCGAATTACCGTAAATGTTTTACGATATAGTTTCTCAAACAATTCCGCAAGTGCCACTGAAACGGTTATAGCTTGATCTGTTTTGGGAATAAGTGTTTTTTCCAGCCATTTCCAAATGCGTTTTTTAAAAGGCTTTTCAATCAACTCTGGGGTCTCGGAAAAGTATTCATGCGCATCATATATAACAGCAGCTCCTAGAATGGACCCTCCAAAAATGCTGGCACCAAGCGTATCCACGTCCACCGCATAGATAATATCGGGCTTTCTACTCCATATCTGGAAAAACAACCTTAAATTAAATTCTGCATAAAAAAAGGGTCCTTTTGAAAAAAAACACCGCATTCGATGCCATTGAAAATCATCAATCTCAAAGGATAGCGAATGGGGCTTAATCCGGCCGATTAGCACGGGAAGATAACCTGATGTATGCAGTGTGGTACAAATTCTTATCATTCTCGCATCCTGAACCAAATCATTGGTTACGACACATAGTACTTTCTTCATATCCTATTCACATTTAAGCACTCCAGTTCTAGAAATAGCTATTTGACCATGCTCTTCCAAAAGGTTTAAAGAAGTTTTAACTTTTTGCCGCTTATTATAGGGCCAACGCTTTATAAATGCTTTTATATCAATTTGCTTTTCAGATTGTATAATTTCCTGCAGCACGTTTAATACATGGTCAACGAATTCCTGCTGAGGAAGGCCTTCAGCCTTATAGCGACAATAATCGCATTTATTACAACATTTATCCGTTTTTTCGTCAAAATAATCAAGAATAAATTTTTGACGGCAATCATCGCTAGTCTCCAGATAAGCTATCATTTTTCCAAGTCTATCTTTTGCCATTTTTTTCCTAGCCAGATAACGCTTTTCATCAAATGAAAAGTATTTTTTTTCAGGTCTCGACCGGAGGAATGTTACCTGAGGAACTGATTTCTTAAACTGAACATCCAAAATACCTTCTGTTTTTAACAGCTGAAGCATGGCCATAAGTTTGTGTTCAGAAATATCCAGATCTTTAGCAATTCTAATTTCATCAATTTTTACAAAATCAAGAAATAATCCTTCAAACTTTCGCAGTAGATAAGTTAATACTTTACTTTTTTCTTCTTTTAAGTAATCTGTAAAAAACAAATCCCTTGGGCTGCAAATTATCATGATTTTTGTTGGCTCATGAAACCCATCATTAAAGCTTACCCAACCTTCTTTTTCCAGTATTTGCAATTTTTGATATACATTTTTTACAGGTTGTTTTAGGAAAGTGGCAAAGGAGGTTGTCGAGAAGTCGTAAGTTTCATCTAATCCGGCTCCATAAGCCACACTGCAATATCTACAAAGTAGATCATAAGTTTCAGAGATGGTGTCCACCGCAGGATAGGCATCCTGAAAATCCTGCATTGCTTTCATTGTATCCTGTTCGTCAAATATCACTACTGCCACAGATTCCTTGCCATCGCGGCCGGCTCGGCCTGCCTCCTGATAGTACTCTTCCAAACTAGCAGGAATATCCAAGTGTATGACCGCTCTGACATCAGGTTTGTCAATTCCCATTCCAAATGCATTGGTACAAACAATCCAACGCACCTGACTTTTTATCCATGCCATCTGAAACTGATCACGCTGTACTTTATCCATGCCTCCGTGATAACCAACAGCACTTACCCCTTTATTGATGAGCCATTGTGATATTTCTGTAGTTTGCTTTCGGTTTCTGACATATATAATGCCGCTGCCTTTTATCTTGTGTATGATGTGGGCTAATTCCCCTTTCTTATCCTCAGTATTACAGACTACAAAGCTTATATTCTCTCTGGAAAAGCTCTTTTTAAAAACAGCTGGCTTTTGTAATTCAAGTAAAGTCCTGATATCTTCTGCAACCTTTTCTGTTGCAGTTGCAGTGAGTGCAATTACAGGTACTTTAGGCTTAAGTTTTCGGATGTGAGCTATTTCAAGGTATGCCGGACGAAAATCATAGCCCCATTGCGAAATACAATGTGCCTCATCTACGGCGATCAGACTCAGTTTTATATGGCGGATTCGTTCCTGAAAATATACACTTGTAAGACGCTCAGGGGCAACATAAAGTAGTTTGAGATCCCCAAACGCAAATTGATCCATTGTTCGTTCCACTTGTTTAAAATGTAGACCGGAATGAATATATCCTGCTTTGATTCTCTTTTCCCGCAAAGTAAGAATTTGATCTTCCATTAAAGCAATAAGTGGGGATATCACAAGCGTCTTCCCTTCCAGCAACATAGCAGGCAGCTGAAAACAAACAGATTTCCCCCCACCCGTGGGCAATAACGCCAAAACATCCCTTTTTTGAAGGACTGCCCTAACGATCTCCTCTTGTGGCGGACGAAATGTTTCAAAACCCCAATACTTTTTTAAAACTTCGAAAATTTCTTCCAATGCTTATAGAAATTAAAAACTATTTAATTGATTCATTTAAAAAACACAAATACACAACTGCTCATTTTCCAAAGGTCAAAAATTATAAAAACAAAAATGATAAACTTTTATAATAAAACTTTCAATTCATGAATATTGTTATTAACTATTAACTTTACATGTTATTTTTAAAACCAAATTAACTTTTACAATTGTCCATTATGAAAATTAAATCTTTATTTCTGAGTGCAGTTTGTTTACTCCTAGCTGCTTCCTTATCTTTTGGCCAAAATGTTCCCAATGACTGGTATTTTGGTAACCCAGATGACACTTATCAAGGGATATCCGTTTACAAAGCTTACAATGAATTTATAAAAGACAAAAAAGGTAAAACTGTTGTAGTTGCCATTATTGATTCAGGTATTGATATCGACCATGAAGATTTAAAAGAAAACCTCTGGGTAAATCCAAAAGAAGTGCCTGGAAATGGAAAGGATGATGACAATAATGGATACATAGATGATATCCATGGATGGAATTTTATTGGAGGACCTAATGGGGCTAACGTTGGTCCAGATTCTTATGAAGCTGTTCGTGTGTATAATAGTCTTAAAGCTAAATATGAGCAGGCGGATGTCAACAAGCTTGATAAAAAACAAAAAAAGGAATATGACACCTATGTAAGAGCAAAATCAAACGTAGAAAAAGAAATTCAAAGTGCACAAAATAGCCTCAAGCAAATCACTAATATTGAAACTAGAATTAAAAGTGCTTTTGATGCACTGGAAATTGCAGCTGAGGGTAAAACCTTTGATAAGGCATTCCTTGACAGTCTAAATGTCACCGGTAATCAAGAGCTTAATATGGCTAAAAATATTGCTATACAATATCTTTCTGGTACCGATTTGAATACCATTGACGGAATCAGAAAGCAGATACTTGAAGATGTGGAGGGAGACCGTCAAAATTTTCAAAGAAAATTGGACTATTCCTTTAATGCCAGTTTTGACCCAAGAAAGACTATCGTTAAAGACGATTATACCAACGTTAATGAAAAATACTACGGAAATGCTGACGCAGAAGGACCAGATCCATTGCATGGCACACATGTTGGCGGTATCGTAGGTGCCCTCAGGGGCAATTCCCTTGGTGCTGATGGTATAGCTCCCAATGTGAAACTCATGTCCGTAAGAGCGGTACCCGATGGTGATGAAAGAGACAAAGATGTGGCAAATGCCATCAGATATGCTGTAGATAATGGTGCAAGCGTGATTAATATGAGCTTTGGAAAAGGTTTTGGCACCCATAAGCAAGTGGTGGATGAAGCCGTAAAATATGCTGCCTCAAAAGATGTACTATTGGTTCATGCTGCTGGAAATTCGGCACAAAACAATGATATCACTGAAAACTTCCCTAATGCAGTATTCGAGAAAAAATCTGGTTTTATATTTAAGAAAAAACAAAAAGCTAAAAATTGGATCGAAGTAGGTGCACTCTCCTACAGAAGTGGTGAAGACATGGTTGCAGGATTTTCCAATTATGGCAAAACCATGGTAGATATATTTGCACCCGGAGTACAGATTTATGCGACTACGCCAGACAATAGCTATGCACCATTGCAAGGAACCAGTATGGCATCTCCTGTAGTAGCTGCCGTTGCTGCTGCTATCAGATCATATTATCCGGAACTTTCCGCTGTGCAGGTAAAAGAATCGATTATGAATTCTGCCACCAAAATATCCAGCGTCGTTAAAGTTCCAGGAAGTAAAACAGAAAAAGTTTCCTTTGCTGACCTTTCTATATCCGGAGGCATCGTCAATATGTATGAGGCCCTTATGTATGCATCCACAATGAAGTGATGACATGACTAGTGGAAGCGCAAATCTTTATTAATATTTAGGATGAAAATTACAATTAAAGTATTTATATTTTTTCTGCATGTAGGCTTTTTCTCTGGCCTGCATGCAGAAAAAAAACCACTCTCGGTATCTTCAACATCCTTTTTCCCTCCGACTGACACATTAACATGGAAATTTCTAAATCAGCTGGAATATAAAGAAAAGGATCATGAGATTTATGGCAAAGTATATCTTCCCGAATTTTCTAATGCTATATTGAAGATGGCAGGCAAGGAAATCATTATTAAAGGATATATTATTCCCGTAGATAATAAAAACTATGCATTAAGCAAAAATGTATATGCAGCCTGTTTTTTTTGTGGTAAAGCGGGGCCGGAGACAGTAATCGGACTTCAGTTTAAAAAAGATCCAGGTCGAATAAAAATGGATTCGCATGCCACTATCAAAGGCAGATTTATCATCAACGCCACGGATGTAGAAAATTGGATGTATCTGTTGGATGATGTAGAAATTTTAAATATTCGCGAAAAGTAATTTTAAATCAAGCGCATTTTACAAAGGAAGTAAATTGCTTAACAACTTTTATCTATTACCGCTTTAGACCGACAGATTAGTCATTTAAACATGATGCCTTCTCCCTCAAAAAAATGTACGTCATTAATATCGTCTACATCTCTGAGCTGTTGTAATTGTACTACAGTCAA
>JAUMBJ010000154.1:0-6313 GCA_032115755.1 Saprospiraceae bacterium | reverse complement strand
GCTTAGTCAATAAACATTGATATAGCGCAATTATCAAGGTGATGAAGTCTAGTTTACTGATAATCATATTGCTTATTACAGATTTGCTTACACCACCTGAGCAAAAGGAATTATGGGTAATCCAAAAAAACAGCTATATGAAAGTTGCAGGGAAAACCAACATCAATACTTTTGAATGCGCTGTTGAAAACTATGGGAAAACAGACACATTATCTTGGACATATGCCATAGACAAATCAAATAAACCAACGGCAAACATACTTGGACGTCTTAAGATTTCAGTTATAAAATTTGATTGTGGCCACAAAATGATGACAAAAGACCTGCAAAAGACCCTAAAGGCTTCCCAATATCCCATTATGACCGTGGATTTTCTTTCTTTTAGCAAAAGTCTTTCAAAATTGAAACCTGAGGAGTCACTGACCGGGCAAGCTGAAATAAAACTTGCTGGGGTTTCAAAAAAGTACAACATTACTTATTTGTTTAAAAAAAACAAAAATGGACTATTTGAGCTAAATGGATATCAACAAATTCTGTTTTCCGATTTTAACCTCAAACCACCATCCAAGCTTGGGGGAACGATCAGGGTAGAAAATGAACTCAAAGTATCATTTACGCTTATACTTCAAAAAAACTAATCAGAATATTTTCAATATTGATTACTTTTTATCTGCTACATTAGAAGCAGTATCCCCTATTTCAACATATTCCGTAAAACCTTCATCAGGAGGCACTTCGGTATATGTATCATATCGATTCGCATTTTGCCCCATTTGCTTCAGTTTACGGCGAATGATAAGATTTATAATGGCTTTAAAAAATAAATACCCGGAAACGAAAGGATATGCGATAATTGTTAACGCTATTAATAATATACCAAAAAAAGGTTGTTGACGAAGAGAATTCCAGAGATATAACAAAAATTGCCAAATCACTTTCCAATCAATGAGCAAGGTAAGTACCAATAATACTGGTGTGACATAATTCAGCACATAATACAAACCCTTAAAAATAAGATAGAATAAAAAGAATGTGGCAGAAATCATAAGCAAAGGCAGCAAAAAACCAAAAGGACCGCCATTGTTTCCAACCCTAAATTCTCGATAAATTGCCATAAGTAAGATATTATATGATATACACCAAATTAATTGAAAAAGTTCCAATAATTGACACAAATCATATATGAAAACTCATTAAACAAAACTTTCATCAATCTGCCGGTGCAATTTATTGAAAAATCGCTTTCGCTCTAATCCGCCAGTTTTTGATATGGGCACTGCATATTCCTGATTCTTTTCAAGCCAATCTGTAAAATGACTGATAAAAACAAAATCATTAGTTTTTAGCACATCCGGAACTTCACACTGAAGCGTAAAAAATGCTTTGTTTGAAGATTGGACCAGCACAATATTGCTTATATGAATGAATTTATTAACGAACATTTCTATAGGAATTAATCCATATTGCGCAACTTCTCTCCCGCCCTTTGCAGCAGTCTGTTCAAGCTCATCTGTTAGCATATATAATTCTTTTTTAATCGCATGTATATCGTCCTGAGTCGAAATAATCTGACTATCAATCAAATATTCAATCTGGCTGCATAGGGGATGGATAAAATGCTGGTTTAGAATTTCAGTTGCTGGCAAAATAGCATATGCCTGATAAATTTTTCGAATAAGTTGCTTGAAATTTTCTGATTGTAAAAATTTATCAGGTTCAAACTTCATCAATTGAGGATTCTTCCAGTTAATTAGGTTAAATGTATATAACTTAGTGTATAATAGGTAAGGATATTTCATCAAATGAAATATATGGGGCTGCAAGCAAATGAAATATATCGAAGAATCCTTTTCTGCACCAGCCTGATCCACATTTTGCATCACAGTAAGCAAATATTCCTCATAATCCCGTGGCTTAGACCTCTTCGAATCCGTATAAAAATGATAACAGTCCTTGTTGTTGCGAAAGATGATATTATCAACTGAAATATTGTATCTGCTGGCAATGATAAGATATTCCTCTATGGAAAAATCATTTCTACCCGATAATTTATTATAAACCGTTGCAGGAGATACATTAATGAGCTTTGAAAGTTCTTCCTGAATGACTTTTGTAGGAACATCCCCAAAATGATTCCTAACAGATTCGACAATCATATCTCTCATCATATCTCCAAATTTATGATTTGACAAAAAGGTTTTTCGATTATTGCGAATTTAGCAATAATATTTTATTTATTCGTTTTTACGTATTATTTATTGCTATAAACACATAATTAACATATTTAAATATAATTTTTTGTGTTTTTGTAATGGCATATTTGCAATGTAAATTCAATGATAATTATCAAAAACTACAAAAACATTTTTTAATCTTTTAAAATCAAACTACCATGAAAACTTTTAAAAAATTACTTATTATGGAAAAAACTGCTCTTTTCCTATGCTTCATGTATTTATGTTCAGGACTAAACAGCCAGGACATACAAAGTCAAAATTCGGACAGCACCTTCCCTTTTGTGGAAAATCTTTGTTTTTCCGAACAATACAAAGAATACATCAAAATTTCAAAAGATGTATACTTTGATCAACTCCAGGTTCACGAAAAACTGATGTTCAAAGAAAAAAAATACCACAAAAAGATTAAGCATTATTTCAATGCACAAGGCTACTCAGAAATCAGAGAGGAACTGGTGAATTCAGAAAACCTCTATCCAACATGGTTCCCTGAGCCTGAAATTATTACCCACAATGAACAAGGCACTACCTCCACTTTTATCAAATACAATAAATACGTATCAGGTGGATGGATGGGTTCAAATCAAACTACAAGCTACAATGGTGTTTTTATCCCTGATTTGCGTGGTGGAACAATGGGTTCTCATATTGAATTCCATACCACCGAATCCTTAAAAAACTACGAAACTAATTATGAAGTATATCGCATGAAAGGTTTCCTGACTGCTTGCCGGTATACCTATCCATCAAGAAAAATGCTTACAGAATTCGAAGAAAACGGTTTCCAGATCATTATACACCATACATACATTATGGTTTATAACCACGATATTAAAATCACCTGGTACCTGGAAGAAAAGATGGTTAAAACAGAATTTTTCAAATACGGAGTTTCAGAACAGGTAATATACACTTATTATAAATACATTGAAAGTATGGGGCAATATCTGAAGACTTTGGAGAGAACTGTAACACCAGGTCAATTTATCACAGGAGAATGCTATGAAATCATTTCAGAATTTACTTTTTCGGATTATAGTGTAAATTGCCATTTCACTCAGGAGACAGAAATAAGACAATCTGACAATAATAAAGATGGAGAAAACACACTAACTTTTTCCCTTTTTCCAAATCCTGCATCTCATACGATTACCTTGTCTTCTAAAACATCATTTGAAAGTGCTGAAATAGAAATAAAAGATATACTAGGAACTGTAGTCCTGGGAACTACCGCACTACCAAATAATAACAAAACAATAGAAGTTCCAATTGCTCATCTAGCAGCGGGTACGTATAGCATTACGATCATTCAGCAACAGCAAAAAACTACTTTAAAATTTATAAAAATTTAATAACTATTTAAAAATCAACTATCATGAAAACACTATTTTATATAGCCACATTAATTGCATTCCTTATTGGTACTGTTTCAGGGCAAACTACCGGACAACATGGATCAACAGGACAGGATACAGAGCAAAGCCCTTTGTGTCCAACCATAAAAGTAAAAACCTATTCTGAGACCATCTATGCCGATCCTTCAGAAAATCCTTATAATCCTGTGACACCATGTCCCGACAATGAGGACATGGATGGTGACGGAAAAATCAATGGTGAGGATGAAGATATTGACGGTGATGGCCTACCCAACGAAATAGAAGATTCATTTGAAAATGATCTTGACGGAGATGGCATTCCAAACAAATGTGATTTGGACAGTGATGGGGATGGAGTTCCCGATAGCACAGACAAATGCTATGAAGTGCGGGGTACGGACGAAGTCGGCTGCAGAAAGTCAATCGAGGACCGCAAAGTATTTTGGATACACGGGTATCAGGGTAATGAATATGCTTGGGAAAAACCAGGAAACTATGCAGAAGAAAATTATAGAATTAAAAGCTATTATCCTGACTACAGCAATACACAGGAAAGTTTGGCAAGCTGTTCAAAAAATCTCAGAAAGGATATTGAAAATGGCATTGCTGGTGAAATTGGATTCAAAGACCATTTTTTAATTGCCCATAGCATGGGTGGACTTGTGGCCAGAGATATGGGAGAAGTGTACAGCCATGAGGGAAAACGCCTTTATAATGGTATCATTACCTTCGGGACACCCCACCTGGGTGCTCATGCAGCATCTACCCTGACGAACGAACCGGAAAAACTGGAAATGGCGGCTGATGAAATATGCTCAAGCCTGAGCGCCGGTCCGGCTGCAGAGAAAATCAAAGGCAGACATATAATTCGTACTGTTGCTACAATTTTTGGAGTTGCAAATATTTTGACAAATAAAATCTGTGATGTAGCAGCAGAAATGGGTATTCCACTAGCCACTTCGTTTTTTGAAACTGGAGTAGAAAAAGAAATCAATGTTGAGAATGCACCTGCCATTCCTCCTATGGCTACAGAACACAGGGCAGTATTTTATGGAACAGAAGATGACGACAATGAAACACTCGCTGTCCGGTTTATGGGTTCCCTGATCGCGCCACCAGGCGACTTCCCATTATTTGAAGCAAATGCCTCCGATCAGATAGGTCTGGATACATTTGCCAAATACAATCTGTATTATAATGGAAAATATTCTTACTACAAGAGTAATGAAATCAGGTGGTGGTATGCAGCCTTACCAGGCCTTGCATTACCGTCGTACCTTTACTATCACAATCTTAAAAATGCCTGGAAAAGGGGAGTTGATTGGTTTCCAACCTTCAATCCTACATGGAAATCACTGATAGGAACAACAGCTTTCAGGCTGGTACAATTCGGCTGCGAATGTAATTATTACGATTATGAAAACATCATAAACACTCAGTTATTCCCCGGAGCAGATGACTGTAGTACATATGAAGACAATACTTCTTTAATAAATTATGTAATTTGTCATCCGGTATACACCCTGCAGGAAATAACCAGACCATCTGATGGGTTTATCCTCAAGGAATCTGCTATTGGAGGTGCTGAAGTAAATTACCCTATAAGAGAAATGCCCGGCTCCAATCATTTCCAGATGAGAAACGATGGTAATACCTTATCTGCTATAAAAGTTATTTTTGAAAAAGGGATAAGTAGAGATTTTTTTAAAACAGATCTTAGATAAAATTTAAATTAACACACCATGAAATCAATAGCACTTATAATTCTCCTTCCAATTCTTATTAGTTGTCAACCAACAATTGGACCTGATAATGGCACAGATACAAATAATACACAATCGCCTATACTAGACATTATCTGGAAGGTCCAAAGTAGCGATTCTTTATCAGGAGATTTTATAAATGAAGGAGTATTTGGTCACAACGGAATAGTTTGGGTAACTGGTCCAAGCAATATTGTTCATCAAGAATTTTCTTTATCTGGGTTAGATATGAATTCTGGTAAGAAAATAAAATTTTGGAAACATCCAACTAAGTGGAAAAAATCCATAATCTTCAAAGACATCAAAAACAATATTGCCGTTTTTTCCACCGCATGGGGCATTTACTGCATGGATCTTGACCTCAACGAGATTCGCTGGGAAATAGATTTACTGAAGGATCCGCTCGAATATTGCCAAGAAGATGTACATATTGATGGTGATTATGTATATATGCCTATTTACTTTGGAAAATTCTCCTATCCGGACAGTGCCATTTTGACCAGGGTGCATATCCCTTCGGGCAAAAGGGAAAGCGTATACAATTTCAAACCATTTATTACAGATAGAAAATGGCATCCATATTTAGCAAAACCAGCATTCTGGCAAGATCCTGTAAGTGGTGATTCACTTTGTATGATAGTGGTAAATTATTTTGGAGATGATGCCGGTCCGGACAAATCACCTACAGATTTTGTATGCTTCAATATGCGCACCAAAGAAATTGTTTGGAATCAGGTCGCATTTACCCCGACCGGAACACAACTTAGGGGTCATCCAATGATCTATAAAGACAATGTACTGGTGATGGGCGACTGGAGTATGTACAGCTATCATATTCCCACGGGCAAACTGAATTACAGGTCGGAAATTGCGCCCCTAAAACCATTTCCGGCATTTGATGACACACAAAGTCTTTTGATTCATGATAAAGTTTATT
>JAUMBJ010000153.1:0-4606 GCA_032115755.1 Saprospiraceae bacterium | reverse complement strand
TCATTATTCGAACATAAGTTTCTGAATCTTCGGAATAGGCTGCATTTTCATCATGAGATGATCCTCTAGTAAAATATGACCCTTTAGTAGGGTGAGTGCCAGGTATCGTTCTATAAGGAATGCCATCTCCATCAATATCCTTATATCTTCCCCATCCTATTACCGATTCCAGATCTTCAGCATTCAATACCTTGCCGCGCTTATATGTTCTTTTTTCATCCCATGTCAATGGTTCTGTCATATGATCATTCATTCCCAAATCAAGATCCGTAAGTAAAATTACAGGGGTTTGTAATTGTTCTGCAAAATCAAACGAATCTGCCATCATGTCAAAACACTCTTTTGGAGTTGAGGGTATTAATAAGATATGTTTTGTATCTCCGTGTGATGCATAGGCCGTTAGAATTACATCAGATTGCTGTGTTCGTGTAGGCATTCCTGTCGATGGTCCTGCACGCTGCACATCAACAAGCACTACAGGAAGCTCAGCGTAATAAGCCAGGCCAAGAAATTCACTCATTAGGGAAATACCTGGGCCGCTGGTTGCTGTAAATGATCTCGCTCCATTCCATCCGGCCCCAATAGCCATTCCAATAGCTGCCAATTCATCCTCGGCTTGAACAATTGCAAAATTATTTTTCCCCGATAAAGCATCAATACGCATTTGAGAAGCATATTTTTCAAATGAACTCACCAAAGAGGTGGATGGTGTAATTGGATACCAGGACACGACTGTTGCACCTCCATAGACTGCGCCAAGTGCAGCTGCAGCGTTTCCGTCTATTAAAATGGCGTCTTTAACAAGATTACGGCGCTCAACACGAAATTCAAGAGGATACGAAAAATGATCTTTTACATAATCGCTTCCCAGATGTAAAGCTTTCATATTAGGTGCTATGAGCTTGTCTTTTCCTTTAAATTGTTCCTCAAATAGCTTCTGAAATTCGTCCAGACTAATATCCAAAAGTCTTGCGAGTGCTCCTACATAGACGATATTTTTGAACAGCTGTTTCTGACGGGGATCTGAAAATTCCCTATTACAAATATCCATGAGAGGAATTCCTAAAAAGTGAATATCACCCCTAAAAAACTCTGCATGAAGGGTTTTCGTACTATCATATAAAAAATATCCCCCGGATTTGACACTCGCAATATCCTTCTTCATGCTTTGAGGATTAACGCTAACCATCAAATCTATACCGGCTTTTCTGCCTAGATATCCTTTTTCACTTATCCTAACTTCGTACCAGGTTGGTAAGCCTTGTATGTTGGAGGGAAAAATATTTTTCGCAGAGACAGGGACGCCCATGCGGAAAATTGATTTGGCAAATAGAAAGTTAGCACTAGCAGAACCAGTACCATTTACATTTGCAAACCGAACTACAAAGTCGTTTATGCTACTCATATATAGTTAAAATGTCCTGCCTTGGCAGTATTATATAAAAATTGTTTCATATCCCATGCAGATGTAGGGCATCTTTCTGCACAAAGCCCACAGTGAAGACACATATCTTCATCCTTAACCAAAATTTTTCCGGTCTTCAAAGTATCTGACACCAATAGATCCTGCTCTTTATTTATAGCAGGAACAAGAAGCTTCATTCGAAGGCTATCTTCCTCCTCATTCCAGGTAAAGGTGATACAATTTGTGGGACATATATCCATACAAGCGTCGCATTCAATGCACTTACTAGTTGTAAATTCGGTTTGTACATCACAATTAAGGCATCGCTGAGCCTCTTTAAACGCTGTTTTAACATCAAAACCAAGTTCTACTTCTTTCTTTCTGTCCTTAAGGGTTTCATTTTTTTCAGCATGAGGAACTGCATATCTAAGATCCGTCGCTACATCATTATCATAAGACCATTCATGAATACCCATTTTGGTACTAAACAAAGTAACATTAGGTGCAGGTCTGTCATGCAATGATTGACCGTTACAATACAAATCTATCGAAATAGCAGCCTGGTGCCCCTGAGCAACTGCAGTTATTACATTTTTTGGCCCCAGCGCAGCATCTCCTCCAAAGAATACACCTGGTCTAGTTGATGAAAATGTTTTACTGTCAAGGACCGGCATATCCCACGAATTAAATTCAACTCCCAAATCCCTTTCTATCCATTCAAATTTATTTTCTTGACCTATGGCAATGATTATATCATCAGCGGGTACAAATACTTCAGGCTCGCCTGTAGAAACAAGCTTTCGCTTACCATCTTCATAGATAGCCATTACCTTATCAAAATACATTCCCACTAACTTTCCATTTTCGACCGCATATCTTAAAGGAACATGATTATCCAGAATCGGTATATCCTCTTTAATGGCATCCTCTATTTCCCAAGGTGAAGCTTTCATTTCTGAAAATGGACTTCTTACCAATACTTTAACATCCTCACCTCCTAGCCTTCTGGAAGTCCTGCAACAATCCATAGCTGTATTTCCACCACCTAATACAATAACTCTTTTGCCAATGGAATGTCGATGTTCAAAAGCTACACTTGCCAACCAATTAATGCCAATGTGAATATTTGCAGCTCCTTCTTCCCTGCCAGGCAACTCTAGATCTTTCCCCTTAGGAGCACCCGTACCAATAAAAACAGCATCATAAGATTGCTTAATAATTTCTTTAAGACTGGTCACATACGTATTAAAATGCGTAACTATATCCATATTAAGGATATAATTTACTTCTTGATCCAATACATGCTCTGGAAGTCTGAATGAAGGTATCTGACTTCTCATCATTCCTCCTCCCTTATGGTGATTGTCAAAAATATGAATTTCATATCCAAGCGGTGCCAGATCTCTTGCCACAGTTAAAGAAGCTGGACCAGCTCCAATTAATGCAATTTTTTTTCCATTTTTAACCTTGGGAATCTCAGGTAATAAATGTGTTATATCATCTTTGTTGTCTGCAGCAACACGCTTAAGCCTGCATATAGCCACAGGTTCCTTTTCTACCCTACCCCTTCGGCAAGCGGGTTCGCATGGCCGGTCACATGTTCTACCAAGTACTCCTGGAAAAACATTGGACTCCCAGTTGATCATGTATGCCTCAGTATACCTTTCAGCAGCTATTAATCGGATATATTGAGGTACTGGAGTATGAGCCGGACAGGCATATTGACAATCGACAACTTTATGGTAATATTCCGGATCGTGAAAATTTGTTGGTTGCATATTAAAATATATAAATTCCTAAACAAATTTATCATTTTATGCAGTCCAACAAAATTTTTAGACCAATTAATATAGCTTATATAATAAATATCACTCAAAACTAATTTCTGAGACTTTTAAAAAATTAAGATATACCGGTTTTTATGTAAAGCTTCTTATCCCGCGTCAGTAAATATTGAAACTAAAATATATAATTTCTTGAATATTTATCTATATAAAAAGGTCATATTATCCATTTGAAAAGCATACAAATTTTTGTTTCAAAATGTTTATTTTAAAATGGATTCTGATATACTGGATTTTCATTGAAGGATGGATCTTCTAATGTAGCTAGAAAAGCTTTAAGGCATTCTAAATGAAAATCATTCAATTTGAGCGGGACAATTAAAGCGTTTGAATTAGGAGATTCCTTTCCTCCTGTATTATAATGAGCTAGTACTTCATCAATTGTTGACAAACTACCATTATGCATATATGGAGCAGTAAAACTTAAGTTTCGTAATGTTGTAGCTTTAAATAAACCATTATCTGCTACCGTCTTAGTTACAAAGCCCCTTCCCATATCTTTAAAATCTAAAAGTGATGGGGCTTCCTGCAAACCATTATTGAAAAAGTCGTCTGATGTGGCGAGTGGTGCATTATGGCAATGTGCACATTCACCATCAGGCAAATCCGGATCAGTGTCAAAAAATATACTAAAGCCAATAAATTCGAAGTCGTCAAATCTATCCTTGCCCGCCAACACACGATCATACTTTGAATTAGTGGATATTAGCGTCCTTTCAAATTGTGCAATGGCTTTAACAGCAAGTTCTTTTGTTATTTCAGATTTATCCGCAATACCAAATGCCTCTCTGAACATTTTTGGATAACTGGGATGGACCTTTAGCTTTTTGATAACATTTTCCCATGTGTTATTCAATTCGAGTGGGTCCTCAATGGGTAGTAACGCTTGTTGCTCTAACGTTCTGACTCTTCCGTCCCAAAAAAATCCAGCCTGCGAAAAACCAATATTAATCAAACTCATAGCACTTCTTGTTCCAGGCTTTCCTTCAATACCAAAACTCACTGCCTTACCATCTGTAAATGACAATTTAGGATCATGACAACTGGCACAGCTCATGGTGCTGTCCTTGGATAATATTGGATCGTAAAATAAAAACCTTCCAAGTTCAACCCCCTTTTTTGTTAAAGGATTATCTGCAGGTATAGGCATTGCAGGAAAATGTGCAGGCAATTCTAAAATGTAAGGATTAGGCTGGTAGGCAATATCTTCGAGATTCCCATCATCAGAGCATGACCATATCACACTAAGTCCTAAAAAGCATAGAAATATGTATCGTAAAAGAAATGCCATAGTTATTTAACAGAAAATGCTTTACTAATGTTCCCTAAAAATTGAGATTTTACAACTTCTTCTGAG
>JAUMBJ010000152.1:6723-11569 GCA_032115755.1 Saprospiraceae bacterium | reverse complement strand
GAATCCAACCAGATATCATAAAGTGAAATTCTTTGAGCGGCAAAAATTAACTCGACTAGAAAAATCTGTGAAACGTCAACTGCAGCAGCTTCAGAATGATGGAGGCGATGTCGATCAAGCAGCTCAGCTGCAGAAGCAACTATTGTCTATTGGTTTGGATCAGCTTTACGTCGCATTTTTTCCTGCCAGCATGAAATATATGACTTTATTTCAAAATGGAAGTAGTGATCGTGTTATCGATGATGAAAAGGCACAGCGTAGACGTAAAGATGTGTGGAGAAAGATAAAAGAAGGGTTATTAAAACAAATACAAGCAACAGATGACAGCAACAATAAAGATGACGAGGACTTAGTCAACGCGAAGAAGTGGATCAACTGGGAGGTGGCAAAAAAGGCTTTGTTAACGATGCCTGAAGATTTTTATCCAAACTGCCCCGGCTCTATTATTGTTGCAAGGGCTTCCAAATCAGTCTCTCCAAAAGACGACAAAAAAGAAGATGCCGTTAAAGCACCCGACAACCGTTTTGCACTAACAAAGGAATTAGATGGTTTATCTCCAAATATTTTTTAGCATCTTTATAAACTACATTAATGATGAATGGTAGGGGTGTTGATTTTTGTATCGGGCTGCTTATTTATTGATAGAGCGTGAGGGACTTACTTTGCATCGCCTTGGAATTAGGGGCATTGTATTTATAAATAAGCCGTATTATAACTTATTTTTATGCACATACTTGCGAAAAGGATATGATAATGTCATAATGTGCATAAAAAAACCCGGTAATTTAACCGGGTTTCTAAAACTATTGGCGGAGAGTGAGGGATTAGCTACGCTGATCCCGTAAATAGGGGGGCTTCAATATAAGTAGAAACTAGCTGCAAGGCAGCTTATTTTTATGCCTTTATTTTCGCGCAATTTGACTTGGCTTAATTAAAGTCATAAAAAAACCCGGTTTTTACCGGGTTTCTACATTTATTGGCGGAGAGTGAGGGATTCGAACCCTCGATACCCTTTTGAGGTATACACACTTTCCAGGCGTGCTCCTTCAACCACTCGGACAACTCTCCATTTTAAAAACGGACGCAAATGTTGAAAATTTTTGGCACTTGTGCAAATATTGAAGATTAATATATATTTCTATAATATGTATAATACCTGTACTAGTTGGTTATAAAACCAAAGATTTTTCCGAAAAGGTCCTGTCTAGTTTAAACAATTTTACTGCATTCTCTGTCGTAATGCGTCCCACTTGTTCTAGGTTAACTTGTTTGAGATTTGCTAACTTTTCAGCAACACAGCTGATGAAGGCACATTCGTTTCTTTTACCTCTATACGGAACAGGGCTGAGATAAGGAGCATCAGTTTCAAGTACTAGGTATTCTAGCGGTATCTTTGCCACCGTTGCATCAACGCCAGCATTTTTATAAGTTATGACACCTCCAATCCCCATGTAAAAACCCAATGCCTGAATGCGAGATGCATCTTCCAGACTGCCATTAAAACAATGAAAAACACCACTTAAAGTTCCATCCTGCAATTCCTCAAGGATACCTATTGTCATATGCAGTGAGTCGCGGGAGTGAATGACTACCGGTAGGCCATGTTCCTTTGCCAGGGCTATCTGTTTTCGATACGCATATTCCTGCTCTTCTACGTATGTTTTATCCCAATACAGATCTATACCAATTTCCCCAACAGCGATGTATGGATATTTTCGCAGCAAATCCTCTACCTGTGCCAGCTCTTCAAGATAGTTTTCACGCACATGGCAAGGATGAAGCCCCATCATAGGGATGCAAAATGGATATTGCTCAGCTAGCTCCATCATCCCCTGTACGGATTGACTGTCAATATTGGGCATTAATATGGTAGAAACTCCGTCTGCTTTTGCCCTTTGTATCATTTCCTTCCGATCTGAAGAAAATTCTGAACTGTAGATGTGTGCGTGTGTATCAATAAACATTACTTTTGCTTTTTCGCTGCTTCATATGGGTTCTTCAAAACAAAAATTTTACGTAGTATGGCAAGGGCATAAACCTGGTATTTACCATTCTTGGGAAGATTGCCAAAAGCAAACCTTTGGATTTCCCCAAGCCAAGTTCAAGGCCTATACTTCGCTTGATGAAGCAAAGTTAGCATTTGAAGTTGGACCGGACAAATCCTATGTAAAAAGGTCCACATTGTCCGAAAGAAAAACCACTCGTGTAAAACCTACCTCAGGCATCAATCCGATTTCAATAGCAGTTGATGCAGCCTGCGCTGGTAATCCCGGTATGATGGAGTATCGGGGGGTTGAAACCATAAGTAAAAAAGAGCTTTTCCACATTGGTCCTTATCCGCAAGGAACCAATAACATCGGGGAATTTCTGGCCATAGTTCATGCACTTGCCTATTTACAAAAACTTAATAGGCCGGATATCATTATTTACTCTGATTCACAGACAGCAATTTCATGGGTAAAAAACAAAAAACTAAAAACAACCCTGATGAAAAACCATGCAAATGCGTATATATTTGAGCTCATTGACAGGGCCATCCATTGGTTGCATGCCAATACGTGGAGAAATACAATTTTAAAATGGGAAACTGAACACTGGGGCGAAAATCCAGCTGATTTTGACAGGAAGTAATTAATGCAATTCCTGATCGTCATCAACAATTTCTACAATCATTTCTTTTTCCAAAATATCATATTTAACAAAACTGCACCAGCGACACTTTTCACTGCCACACCCAGGATTAAAATCGTGATTCTTTATCTTTTGATAAGTGTCTGTCAATTGTTTGCTCACTATAGCTTTGTCATCCTCGCTAATGCTGAAATTTCTTTGATGAAATTTGTTGTCATGTTTTTCAACAAAATCCATGACTGCATTTTTAAGTTTCCAGTTTTTACGTTTATCACCCTCAATAAGAAGACTATAAAATACGACCTGCCTCCAATAATCACCTCCAATGTCGCCTGGTTTATCTGTTTTTGGAGGCTGTAATTTTGCACTATCCGGTTTTCCCGTTTTATAATCAGTTACCAAAATGTGGTCTGCAAAAATACTTACTTTATCAAGTTTACCTGAAATGGGTACACCCTTATACTCAACATCTTTTATAGCATATTCAATCTCATAATCCACAGGCGCGAGCCATGATGTACTGTATGCTTCGTAATATGCAGAAAGTACCTGTTGGCCATAGTATAAATACCGCTCAAATTCGGCCATGGTAAAGTGCGATCTGAACTTTTTCATTCCTGTTTCAAAAAATTCAAGCAAAAGTGTCATACTACCCTGTGATTTGGGTTGTGATTTTTTGATATCCCTAAAAAACATTTCAAAAGCATAATGAACAGCATTTCCATATCCCATGGCTATGCTTCTGGCCATGGGCACTCTGAGAATCTTTTCAAAGTAAAATGCCAAAGGACACTCAAGATACTTGTTAAGACTTGTGGCACTAATACGGAAATTTTCAAGCACCTTGACCACCTCATCACTCTCTATGAGCTGCCTAAATGCAAATGGTAATTGCATGGTAGCAGCCTTATATGCAATGACATCCTGAATATTAGGTGATACAGATTTCAAATCCGCTATGTCATTGAAAATTTCGGTCAAAAATACAGAGGGTATGAGCGCCTTATCATCATCATTTCGTTCATTGTATGAAATATATAAATTCGTCTGTGCCCTTGTCACTGCCACAAAAAACAAACGTCTTACATCTTCGGTTTCTGTTACTTTTGAAGATGCATAAAGCGTAGGCGGATAAGCAAATTTATTGTTGGAACCCTTTTTATCCTCCCATAAATTCTGATTGGAACGCATTAGAAAAACATGTTTAAACTCAAGTCCTTTAGAGCCGTGAGCAGTCATAAAGTGTATGCCATCTGTAGAACTTACAATTTTTTGAATTGGAAGTTCCAGAGAATTTTCCTTCATCTTTTCCAGAATCAACAATAAATCACCTGGAGTGATTTCGGGATTACGGACACTTTCATCTTTTACAAAATCAAAAAATGTATTAATTAGCTCAAGATGCCATGCTGCATTCGGATGTTTAAGCACATACTCCAGAATTTTTCCTTCTGTCAATATTTTTTCTATGAGCATTTGAAGGGTAACATTGGCATATTCCTGTATCCAGTTTTCCAATGTGTGATGCACGTCCATGATTCTATCAAGATCATTTAAACCAGCGTTTTTGAGAAGTGATACATCCTCCATTGCATCGCGCCAATGCACCATATAGTAAGATTCATTTACTTTGTCCTCATGGAGCTTCTGACTTCCACATTGACGCGACAATCTACCAATATCGGCAGGCTTAAGCCCAAAATAATGGTAATGAAGCAGTTCAAATAACATTGACTCACCTGAATGAGTCTGATGGTGCTCCGCATGAAGATATTGCAGTATGCAAACTACATGCCTTACTAAAGGCTGTGTCAGCACATTTATCCGCTTTTTTACATTTACAGGAATTTTATGGACAGCACAATAAGCCAGTAAATTTTCTGCTACCTGATGTTTAGGATAAATAATGGCAATTTCGCTATACTTAGTTCCTAAAGCATGCAAATCCTTTATTTTACTTATTATTCCTGCCTCTTCTTCAGTAAAAGTGGCATACTTAGTTATCTTCGGTAATTCCCCAACATTAATTCTTTCTTTATGTGAAGCTATCAAATCTTTGCTAAGGTGATCTAGCTTATTGACTAAACGATGTTGATTGTGTTCAATCAATTTTCTTGCAGTATCCAAGATGGGTTGCGTAGACCTATAATTACGTGTCAGAACGATCTTCGCTGGCGAAAACTTTTCCTCAAATTCAATAATGTTATTGATATTG
>JAUMBJ010000152.1:0-6713 GCA_032115755.1 Saprospiraceae bacterium | reverse complement strand
ACAATAATTCATTTTGAGCGCCATTTGTATCCTGATATTCGTCCACCAGGATATATTGATAGCGCTCCTGATATTTGCCCAGTAAATTGTCATTCTGCCTGAATCGATCAATAACCCATAAAATCATATCATGATAATCATATCGCTCTTTTTGGGTAAGCATTTTATTATACTGATCAAATTCTCTTGCTGCAGCCTGAATTTTGTCATACTTCTCTTTTTCTGTACGAATTTTTTTAGGACTTACCTCACCTACAGTTACCTGTCGATTTTCGACTTCGTCATAGTATGACTTGCCACATCTGAATTCGGGGTCAACATCCACTGGATCAGAAATTCGATTTATGTAATCTTCCACTGCCTTCACAATGGTTTCACCAGACCAGTTTTCCTGTTTCATCGTTTGATACAACTCGTTCATTCTTCCGGCTTCATAATATACGTCAGTTTTGTATCGCTTGAGTGGATTATCATGATCAAACTGATCAATAAGCGCTCGTAAAACATCAATTTTTTCAAGATCCGAAACTGGCTGAAGATCTCGGAAATATCCAAAATCCTGCATATTCTCACGAATAACTGTATTACAAAAAGCATGAAAAGTATCTATGGTTACGTGATAAGCTTCTGGACCAATGAATTTCATCAATCTGTTACGCATTTCCTTACTTGCAGCATCCGTGTAGGTAAGACATAAAATATTATGGGGACCGGCATCTGTTTCACGCAGGATATTTCCGATTCTAAGCGCAAGCAATTCCGTCTTTCCCGTACCAGGACCAGCTATCGTCATTACCGGACCCTCAATTGTCTCTACCGCAAGCCTTTGCTCTGGATTAAGTTTATTCAACGAATCTTCAAATTTCTGCCTATATTCTTTTCTGATTTGATCCATTCTTACATTTTAAAAAACAATATACATCAAATTAGTGCAACCTATTTGCACACTTGTATTAAACTATAATTTAATTTAAGATTTGACAATTTATCAACTCTTAAAATCTTAAAGACACTTATTTATACATAGGATAAAAGTAGCATATTTCACAGATCAAAAAAATAAATTATTAGATTGATCAATATAAAATATTTAAAAAGTGTATACATAATATGATTTGACAAACTTTTGGTCATCTTCATAAAATCCTGTTCATCGAGCGTAAAAAGAATGTTACCTGAAATCTATTTTAAAATTTGTTTTTAGATACTTAATTTACTTCGCGTAAATAATTATTTTTATACATTAGTCTTTACTGAATAACCACGACGCTTATAAATTTTCCGGAAAAAAGAATTGATCTAAAAGTTTTATGGACTATTACAACACATATGATTATATTTTTTCCGGCGCAGGGGCTTCAGCAGGATTGATACTTTTGGAATTGCACCGAAATGACATGCTAAAAGACAAAAAAGTCTTAATTATCGACCCGGAAAGCAAAACATCCAATGACAAAACCTATTGCTTCTGGGCTGAAGCATCAGAATCAGTTGTAGCTGAACTCTATGACCTCATTGAATACCGCTGGATTAAAACGGGTAATTCTCCACGAGAAATACAATCACTTTCACCCCTCCAATATTATCAGATTTCAAGTATATCCTTATACCAAACCGTTGAAAAATTGGCAATTCATTATGATTTTGACAGGTATTTAGGAAGGGTTGAACGCATTGGATCTGTTGATAATATGCCTTATGTCGAAGTTGATCATTTAAAGTTCCAAGGCACGTTGATATTTGACTCCAGGCCTCCCCGATTTCTCAATACAATTTCAGGTCAAAGCCATTTATGGCAAAGTTTTTCAGGATGGCGTGTGCAACTGACAGATGCTGTTTTTGATCCAGCTGTTTTCAGAATGATGGATTTCAATATCCCACAAGACCGAAATACACAGTTTGTTTACCTGCTACCCTATAACGATCAAGAAGCTCTGGTAGAAGTGACGCGATTTGGATCTGAGAAAATAAAATTGGAAGAAGCAGAAAAACATCTGGATAATTATATTCAGAATGAATTTGGCCCATACCAGGTATTGGCTACAGAGACTGGATGTATTCCCATGAGCAATGCCTATATTGAAAGCGAAATGCAGACCGGGGTGATTCCGATTGGTGCCAGAAATTATCACATAAAACCAAGCACCGGATATGCCTTTAAAACCATGTTTTACCAGGCAAAAAATATCGTCGGTTCAATAAAAGAAAATTTACAGCGTCCTGATCCAGAGTTTGCTCGACATATTGCTGAAAAATACACCAAATCTAAACCTCCGTCGAGCCGATTTGCTTTTTTCGATGCGCTACTGCTATGGATTCTGCTACACAAACCACAATGGGGTAAGCCTGTATTCGAAACGCTTTTTCGCAGTGTCGAAGTAAGACGTATTCTACTATTCCTGGAGGAGAAAAGCAATATCTGGCAGGAGGTTCAGATTTTTGCCAGACTACCATGGGTTCCTTTCCTAACAGCATTATGGGCATTAATGATCTCTAAGCCTTGGTTCAGACCTGTATGCATTACAATGCTCACGTCAATCCTTTGGCTGATGGGGAAAGATTCAGCGATGCAAAACATCACCGCTTCTGCATTGCTTATCAGCGGACTTCTGCTGGTGGGTATTCCTCATGGCGCTGTCGATCATTTACTGGAAAGTGGAAAATGGCATTTACAAAAAACACCAATATACATAGTAAGCTACATATTAAAGGGAGCGCTACTGGGTGGATTATGGTATCTGAATCCCATATGCGGATTGCTTATTTTTATCACATTTTCCAGTTGGCATTTTGGACAAGCTGACGGAAAATTATGGCGCTTCAGTTCGCTAGTCTCCTTCCTATGGGGGGCTTCAGTTCTATTATACCTTCTCGGTACGCACACGGAAGAAACCAATACCATATTAGGTGTTATTTCAGATATAACCTTTGACGTCTATTTACCTCTATGGTCAATGTTTCCTTGGGTATTATATGCCTTGTACAATAAAAAATTTCCGTTGCTATGGACAGTCATATGGCTTACTATAGCCTGCTATCTGCCGCTGATGTACGCTTTTGGTTTGTATTTTATTGGCCAGCACAGCATCACTGGCTGGGGACATATCAAAACGCATCTTCAGAACAGTCATATTGGTATATGGCTAAAATCCTTACCTTTCCATGCCGGTGCCTGGGCCATACTATTACTTTTTTATTTCTTTTGGCCAGCAGGACAAATCAGCTTTGAAAATATATCCGGATGGGGGCCATTTTTTGTTTTTGTCGCCTGCATAAGCTTTCCCCACGTCATAGCCATGCATTCATTGTATAGCAAGCACTTTAAATAATCGGACTCTCTACGGATCAAAATACCTGTATAGCATTTTTGATTTTTATTTTTTAAAATGAGTCAGATAAAATAGGAATAATGGTTCTTATTAAAAAGGTATAATTGTCACCCTATAAATCATATTTTATAAATCTTCCAAATTTTTATCATTCTGATTATATAGAATTGATATAAAATTCTTTAGTTTTATTTTACCATAATTCATCATTCCCTATGACGACAAAAATTCCTCTTTATACTTTTATTTGGTTGGCTGCAGCTATACTTTTTGATACAACCACCATCGCGCAGACACCTGGCCAGAACAAATCCGTCATGCTAAAAGCCACTGGCCAGTATAATCCTCTGCAAATAAACCTCTCATGGCAACCTGTAACGGGAGCAACGTCATACAATATCTACAGGAAATCAAAATCATCACCTACCTGGGGGTCTCCTGTGGCAACCGGTGTACCCGGAACAGCCACAAGCTGGTCAGATAAAAATGTAGTCATCGGACAATCCTATGAATATCGCATTCTAAAACTGGGTGGCAATAATGCCTATGGATTTATTTTGGCAGGAATTGAAGCGCCCGAGGTGACAAACAGAGGTAAAGTTCTTCTGGTATATGACACCATTTCAACTCAAACTCTTGAAGGAGAAATAAATAGATGGATTATGGATGTCGAAGGCGATGGATGGCAGGTAATTCAAATTCCCGTTAACCAAAATGACGATGTAAAAGATGTAAAAAATAAAATTGTAAGTGCCTATAATGAAAATCCACAAGCCATAAAATCATTATTTATCTTGGGCAGGGTACCTATACCCTATTCTGGAATTATTGCCCCTGATGGTCATATTCCGGATCATCTTGGGGCCTGGCCAGCAGATGGATTTTACGCAGATATGGACGGATTATGGACGGATATTACAGCCAATGATGCTGGAGCATCTCAGGTCAGAAACCAAAATGTTCCCGGCGATGGAAAATTTGACCAAAATGCATTGCCAAGCGATATTGAACTACAGACTGGACGTGTCGATATGCGCAATTTACCTGCTTTCAACATTTCGGAAACCATGTTACTTAAAAAATATCTGGATAAAAACCACGCCTACAGAAACAGACATTTTACAGCAAATAAGAAGGCAGTTATCGATGATAACTTTCCCAGCTTTGCCGAAGGTTTTGCAGCCGCAGGCTGGCGTAGTTTCGCGTCCTTGGTAGGGCAGGAAAATATCAAAGTAGTAGATTATTTTACAGAACTAAAATCTTCAAATTTTCAGTGGTCGTATGGCTGTGGCCCAGGAAGTTATACCAGTTGTGGTGGCATCGGCACTACAGATAATTTTGTAACAGATTCTCTTGGCAGCGTTTTCACGATGCTTTTTGGCAGTTATTTTGGTGACTGGGACAGCCCCTCCAACAATTTTTTACGTGGGGCTCTCGCCAATGGCAGCACCCTGACAAACTGCTGGGCGGGAAGACCATACTGGCATTTTCACCATATGGGTCTAGGGGAAACTATTGGATTTTCAGCGCTTATTTCCATGAATAATAACCTGACATACGAGCCAAATAATAGTCAGCGGGGCATTCACATGGCCCTCATGGGCGATCCTACTTTGCGTAATGATATTGTCGCGCCGGTTTCAAACCTAACCGCAGCATACCTGGAGCCACATGCTTCACTGCAATGGTCTCCATCACAGGATTCCGTCTTGGGGTATCATATTTTTAGGAAAACAGCGGAGCAAGAGGCATTTGAACAAATCAATAATGACCTGGTGACAACACACTTCTATGTTGATTCCTGCCTTTCCGTTAAAGGAAAGTACACCTATATGGTTCGTGCCTTGAAACTTGAAAATACCAACAGCGGCAGTTATTTCAATTTGAGTACGGGTATTTTTACAACAATAGAAAATCCAAATGAACCTTTGTTGCCCGCCAAAGCAGATTTTAGTGTAACACAAAATGGATTTACGGTTTCCCTTGAAAATTTATCTATAAATGCCACATCCTTCGAATGGAGCTTTGGAGATGGAAAAGGGTCGGATACTAGAAATACATCCCATACTTATGCTACTTCAGGGAAATACACCATAACATTAATTGCCACAAACTACTGCTATTCAGACACATTTAGCCTAGAAGTAACAATCACCGTTTCTGCAGTGGAAGATGAATATCAAAAATCCGTTTTTATATACCCAAATCCTGCTCAAGATGAAATATATATCAATATTCCAGATGACATTTCTTTTCCTATATATTGCAAGATAGTTAATAACTTAGGGCACATAATTTACGAAACAAAACTCGACAACAAAAGTACAAGAATTGACCTGAGTAAATTCCCCGATGGCGTTTATTTTTTTATTCCTGAAAACAGGCTAAAGTTTGTAAAATTCATCATAAACCGTATATAGTGTTATACAAATTTATCATGTCATCAAAATGACACCCAGATTGACAACTTGAAACTATCATTTAATTTTAATACTAATGATGGTAGAGGTCATTTTTTAAAATAATGAGGCTTAATGCAATATATTTTGCGGGAACCACAGCAGTGGCATAATGATCAAAGCTTTATTTTCGTTTTACTATGCGGTATACTGGATTGTACGTTAGTGGATATTGGCCACTTTCAAAAAATAAATCATGATAAAGATCTGTAAATTGATTTAACCTGGATCTAGTCCACTTTTGAAATAGATCCGTTTCATTTTCAATTAATGTTTGAGTTTGTGAAAAACTATTTACACCCGTTTCTTTTAAATGACGCAAAATATCCATCGGAGATGAAAACCAAAGCACATTTTCATCCTCCGCAGCATAAATAATCTCAAAATAATTTTCAAGCTGGATATCCATATTTGAGATATTGGGGTAGTTGATTCCTTTGTCCAGAATTTTTTTACATTGGATCAAATTATTTTCTGCAAAAGTTGTAAAGGCGAAAAAGCTATCTTTTTTCATGGCAGTTGCCAGTCTGGAGATAAAATCCTGTTGTTTAGAAAACCATTGTATGGCCGCATTCGATACCACCAGATCAAGTGCTTCGGGTATAGGTAAATATTCGGCATTTCCAAAATACAAAATCGGGTGTATATGCTCATTTTGCTTTAGAATTGGGATGAGTGAATCTTCCATTTCAACACAAAGGTCGTTGATGATATACTTTTGAATGAAAAATAAATCAACCATTTGCTTGGTCAAAAGCCCTGTACCTGCGCCAAATTCATAAACTTCCTCGAAATGTTGCTGTATGCGACTTAATTCATCCGCAAGATGCCTGGCCATGGATTGCTGAACGATTGCCTGACTATTATAGGTGGGAATACTTTTTTTGAATCGTTTTTGTATAATTTGTTTCATTTATACCTTTTT
>JAUMBJ010000151.1:8258-10745 GCA_032115755.1 Saprospiraceae bacterium | reverse complement strand
TGTGACAACTTGTAGGCGCAAACCTTCCCATCCGCTTTTAGTCTTGTAAGTATTTTGAATGTCATCAATCGCTTTTTTACGCATCGCCAATTCTTCTGTATAATCTTTGGCGCCCTTTGTTTTCTCAATTACTTCTTTGGTGATATCAGCAACCTGGATAAGTTGCTCTACAAATAAACCATCAGCTTTCCGTTCTTCTTCATAAGTTGTTGCATAAAATCCATTCTTATCGAAGTTTTCTCCATCTTTTTGAAGTGATGTAACCACATCTCTTGAGCAATGGTGGTTTGTCATGATTAGACCATTGGGAGAAATAAATGATGCACTGCACCACGAGGCAAAGCGAAGTGAAGATTTTCTGACAGATGAAAACCATTGATCCTCCAAATCAAGATTATAAGCTTCTTTTATCCACTCTTTTGGGGGATTTTCAAAAGTCCACATCTTGCCAAAGTCATATTGGCTTGCCTTTTTTTGACCTGATACAGCCAAAATAAATGAAAATAATAAACCGACAAATACTATAAATTTGCGCATAATTTAAGTTTGTAAATTTGAAATAATTAATTGATTATTGGACGAACTTCATCTCTAGTAACTATGGTATAGAACACCGATAATATTACATATGAAGCTATTGTTAATGGAAATGCTGCCCAGTTATACAAAAACCACAATACACCAAATAGTATGACAAGTACCAGAGGGAAAATATAGTTTTTAAATTCTTTATTAATTGTTTTAATACCAAACATTCTGATTTTTGTTGTTACCATAAGTATGCTCATGATTATTGGAGTAACCAAGTATAAAAATTTGTTGTCATATAATTGACTCATTAGCTCATTGTCATTGTCAATTGCAAGCACAATGCCTACAAAAAAGAAAGCATTGGCAGGAATGGGCAATCCCCTGAAATAGTGAACGCTGGGCAATACATTAAATCTGGCAAGCCTAGCAGCACCTGCAAGTACAATAAGACCAGGTATAATAAGGCATTCTATAGAATCATCTGGCGCAAGTAGATAATAAAGGTAGGCTGGCGCCACTCCAAAACATACTATATCTGAAAGAGAATCAAGTTGCTTTCCAAACTCAGACTTAACATCCAATAACCTCGCAACGAAACCATCAAGGCCATCACAAATGAATGCAATCAAAATCAACAGTGCACTTTTGGTGTAATTTGCTTCTGCTATAGCTACAAATCCGCAAAACAAACCTGTTAGTGTAATTAAGGAGGGAATATACTTTTTCAAGGTGAATCTTTTTGCAAAAATAAAGACAAATTAATTTATATATGTATAATTTATTAAATTATTACTAAATGTAATATATAAAATAACTTACTTCCGTATATTTACCACTGTATATGAGACGATTGTATAAATACTTTGATGAAAAAACGATGAATATGATCTGCTATCCAATGCCTGTTGAAAGAAAAAAAATGAATGTTTTTTTCAAATTTAAAATTTTAATTAGTTTGATTTTATATTATTTTTCGTTTTTGTTGTTTTGCTTAACCATCAGTAATATTACTGCACAGAGCTTGTCCTGGGCCAAAACATCAGGTGGAAATAATGCTGATTTTTGTTCCGCTTTGTGGAGGGATCAATCTAACCAGGTGTATGATATCATCAATTTTAGAGATACTTTTACAAATGTTAATGGTCAGAAATTTATTTCTATTGGTGAAGAAGATTGGGTGATTCGAAAATTTACTTCGTCGGGTGTTTTTTTATGGGCACAAAAATTTGGCTCTCCGGGCATGGATGCTGCATATTCCATTAGTACGGATTTTAACGGTAATGTATACATTGTGGGGACATTCGTTGGTCAATTGCGTTTGGGTAATCAAACAATTTTAAATGCTCCATTTCCCACTACACCACAAGGATTTTTAATATTGCTTGAACCAGGCGGTGAATTTGTGTTGGCGAGAATGTTTACCTCAACTACCGGAATATTCCCCCAAAAAATTACGGTTGATTCCAGCGGTAAAATGATAATTTCAGGATATTTCTCAGGACAGACCGATTTTGATTTGACTGGAAATTCATTCGCTTTAGAAAGTAATGGCGCAAAAGATGGCTTTATTGCTTCATATTTACCAGGTTTTTTGTTGGATTGGGCTTTTAAGATTGGAGGTATAAGTGAAGATGCTATTCTCGATCACGAGAAAGGAGAACAGGGCAATATTTATTTGACGGGTTACTTTTCCGAAAATGTGGATTTCAATCCATCAAGTAATGATTTCTACGCACAGTCAGCAGGAAATGAAGACATTTTTTTACTTAAACTTACATCATCAGGTGAATACCAGTGGGTCAGAACTGCGGGAAGTTCAGACTCAGACAGAAGTCTTACATTAGATGTGGCTTCTGGGGGGCTTTCTTATATTGGTGGGTACTTTTCCGCTTTCACTGAATTTAGCCAGCAAGGTGGGTCCTCACAATTGCTATCAAGTGCAGGATTTTCAGATGG
>JAUMBJ010000151.1:0-8248 GCA_032115755.1 Saprospiraceae bacterium | reverse complement strand
ATGGGTTTGTCGCCTGCTATTTGGCAGATGGAACTATCTCTTGGATTCGACGCATAGGTGGAGTAGGAGAGGATGAAGTTGCTTCAATTGACGCCAATAACAATGGCCAGATTTATGCTGGAGGAAACTTTACCCAAAGTGTAAATTTTAGTTCTTCTGGATTGCAGCAATTTAATGCTGTATCTGCAGGTTTGAAGGATATTTTCCAAATTATCCTCAATGAAGACGGATCTACCAATGATGTTTTTACATTTGGTAGTAAGGGAAACGATTGCATAAGCACGACATTATCTTTCGGTACAGGATCCGTTTTACTTTGTGGTTTGTTTTCGGATACAATTGATCTTAATCCATCTCCCATTGTTGAGCATTTTTTCACAAATGGAAAAAGTGATGCATTTTTATTAAATTTCTTTTTTTGTACAAAACCTTTTATTCCCAAAATTATACCAATAACGAATTCCTTTTGTAGTGGAGATACTATTCATTTTTCTATTCCTGGTGCTCGATTGAACGGTGCTTCCGAATGGCAATGGTATGTGGATAGTTGTATTGGTGCTCCCATACGTATAGGGGAAAATCTTTCAATCTCCTTAAATCAAGATGCTACAATATATGTTGCCGGAAATGGAGGCTGCTTGCTGACACCTTTTTGTCAGGAAAAAAGTATGGAACTTTTTACAGACACCTTGACTGTACTGAATGAGCGTATTTGCAGCGGAGATTCCCTTCAGATAGGTGATGCATTTTATCTAAATCCGGGACAGTATATCGATTCCCTTACTTCTGTTGCAGGTTGCGACAGCATAGTCATCCTAAATTTGGAAGTACTTCCAGAATTTTCAATTGAACAATCCATCACCATTTGCCAAAACGATACACTGGCTGTCGGACCTTATTTGCTGACTCAGTCAGGACCATATATCCACGTATTGACAGCTTCTAATGGATGTGACAGCACAGTCAATACAAATCTTACTGTCATCGAAACCCTGATTACCTATTTTGACACTACCATTTGTGAAGGTAATTTTATCGTTGTGGGAGATAGTAGTTATACTGTCGAAGGACAATATACAAATCATTTTCAGGATTCCTTTGGGTGCACACAAATTCAGATAACTAATCTAAACATTATTCCAATACAATACCACCTTTACAAAGAATTTTGCCAGGGTGATACAGCCTATATTGGTAATAAAAAGTACATCGAATCCGGAGAAGTATTTGAATTGCTAACTTCCTCTTTTGGCTGCGATAGTATTGTTACTACAACTTTGAATTTTAAGTCTGCAAGTAATTATTTTCAATCTTTTATTATTTGTCAGGGAGAAGAGATAGTTGTTAATAATAATGCATATTCCACTCAAGGGACTTACCAGGATACACTATTGAATACCTTTGGTTGCGATAGTGTTGTAGTTACTACACTAACCGTAATTCCTCAAATTCCTGTGAAGGTTATTGATACCATTATTTGCCAGGGGCAGAGCATAATCATAGGTAAAAGCTCTTACAGTCAAACTGGTACCTTTACGGAAATACTACAGTCTCTTAATGGCTGTGATAGTACCATTGTTTTAAAATTATTAGTTAATCCCATATTCTTAGAAAATACCCTTACTATTTGCAATGGAGATAGTATAGTTATAGGTAATAGTGTATATACAAAGACCGGGTTTTATATCGATTCCTTAGTATCAACTAAACAATGTGATAGCATCATATATACAAGCTTGCAAGTCATTGAACCCGTTCAGAGAAACTTGTCCTTTGAAATCTGTCAGGGGGATACTGTTATTGTAGGAATAAATTCATATGTCAATAGCGGGCAATATATCGATACTTTGAACGCTAAATCTGGTTGTGACAGTATCATTTTTTCAAGCATTATTGTTAACCAAAAGATTTTTGTTCAGCAACTTGAAATTTGTCAGGGAGATAGCATAATAGTCGGGGACAATATTTATAATCAGTCTGGTTTGTATATGGATACTTTCGCCAGAGCTACAGCATGCGATAGTATTTTATATACCAAACTTACCGTGAATGCAAGTCCGTATCTAGTGCAAAATGTAAGTATTTGTGCAGAAGACACCTATAGAATCGGAAATAATGAATATAAAATCCCAGGAAAATATATTGATAAGTTTAAAACCGTAAGTGGATGTGATTCCATTGTGGAAACAAATTTGTCTATTAAACCATACCCTAAAAAAACTATCAATCCAATTATTTGCAAAGGTGAAGTTTTTAAATATGGAACCTACTCGTTTGCATTCCAAGGTAGATATGAACTTCTTTTGAAATATAGCGACGTATGTGATACTTTATTGGTAATCAATCTTAAAGTGATAACTTTAGATACGGAAATTACCATGGAAAACGGATTCATAAAGGTTGTATCAGAAGAAAATGCTGAATACCAATGGTATAGTTGCAACGCTGACACCATTGCCATCGAAGGCGCAAACCAGTATTTTTATAAACCAGATTCATCTGGCAATTTTCTGGTTAAAATTACCTTTCAGGGATGCATCTTTACTAGTGATTGTTTTGAATTTATAAGGTCCTCCACAGTCGAGAAAGCGGATACTCCTTTTACCTGCTTTCCAAACCCAACTTTTTCAACATTGCAAATAGTCACTTCAAGACATTTAAACTATGAGGTTTTCGATCTAAATGGACGAAAACTGGATTCAGGACAATTTCTCATCGGTTCAAATCAACTTGACATGGAGCAATATGTGTCTGGCATATATATATTGTATTTATCTGATCTCAAACAAAATTCATTTTATACAAAATTGGTTAAACAATAGATTACATTAAATAAATGTTAATTATTGAACTTTTGATGAAGAAAAGATGTATATAATAAAAGTTAAAACTTTGAAATAAATTTCTATTATGCGTCAGCTCAAAATTGTAAATAATATAACCAACAGGGAAAGTTTGTCACTGGACAAATACCTGAATGATATAGGTAAAATTGAATTGCTGACTCCCGAGGAGGAAATTGATCTTGCACAAAGAATACGTAAAGGAGATCAGGAGGCTCTCGAAAGACTTACAAAAGCAAACCTTAGATTTGTGGTTTCTGTAGCCAAGCAATATCAGAATCAAGGCTTGTCACTTTCAGATCTTATCAATGAAGGTAATGTTGGTCTAATGAAGGCCGCCAAGCGATTTGATGAAACCAAAGGTTTCAAATTTATTTCTTATGCAGTTTGGTGGATTCGACAGTCAATTCTTCAAGCGATTGTAGAATATTCGAGAATGGTTCGTATTCCACTTAATAAAATAACGGCTTTTAACAAAGTTAATGACGCATGGCTTGAATTTGTTCAGAAATTTGAAAGGGAACCATCTACTGAAGAGCTTGCAGAAATTCTTAATCTCACCCCAAAAGAAGTGACGACAATGCTCAAAAGTGGAGCAAGGCACGTATCTATGGATGCTCCGCTAAGCGATGATGAAGGTGCTATGTCCATGGTGGATTTACTGACTTATGGAGAAGAAGATAGTCCTGATTTAAAATTGATGGAGGAATCCCTTAGAATGGATATTCTTGAAGGCCTAGAGATCCTGTCACCAAGAGAGGTTGATATTATTAAATGTTATTACGGACTGGATGGCAATAAGCCTATGTCTCTAGAAGAGATAGCCGAAAGATTCGACATGTCAAGAGAGCGGGTTAGGCAGATTAAGGAGAAATCCATCAGAAGGATGAGACGCTCCATCAAAAAGTCACTATTGAAAACAATTAGCGCCGTCTAAATACAAGTAATTGACCTTATATAGCATCCAGCGCTTTTTGGAGATCTAGTTGAAGTATCTCATAGTCCTCAAGGCCACAATACAATCGTACATATGTCCAGTGAATGGGCGAATCTGGTCTGCCTGGAATATCATGGAAAACTATACTTGGCATCATCAATGATTCGTATCCTCCCCATGAGACCGCTTTGAGAAAATATTTTACGTTATTTATAAATCTGAAAACACCTGACTTGTCAGCTGCATTAAGTTTGATCGTAATCAATCCGCCTGCTCCCCGCATTTGTTTACGAGCCAGTTCATATTGCTCAAAGTTTGAATGAAAAGGATAAATCACTTTTTCGATTTTTGGGTGATTGGATAAAAATTCTGCCAACCTCTGTGCAGTTTCATTACTTTTCTCTACCCTTAAAGTAAATGTTCTTAGACCTCTTAATAGCAATGAAGCATCATGAGGGGAAATAATAGTGCCAAGCACCATATATGATTCCTCAAATATTTTACTGATCATCTTCTGTGAGGCACATATTACGCCTGCCACCACATCGCTGTGTCCATTAATGTATTTTGTAGCAGAATGCAAGATAATGTCTATTCCATAATCAGCGGGATTTTGGAAAAAAGGGCTGCAATGAGAATTGTCGATCATGGTAATAACACCGTTTTCTTTCGCCCATTTACCGCAAGCCTCTAAATCTTGTAATTCAAAAGTAAGTGAATTTGGACTTTCAAGATATAAAACACTGGTATTTTTGTTATATGCTTTTTTAATATTTTCAATATCTCTTCCGTCAACAAATTCGTAGGTAACCTTAAATTTATCTAAAAGCTGGCTGATCAATTTGTAGGTCCAGGTGTAAGGTTTTTGTACACATATGACATGGTCACCTGCCTGTACATTGGCCAGCATAGCCGTAGCTATTGCAGCAGCACCACTCCCTGTGATGAGCGCATCTTCTGTTTTTTCAAGAGCTGCAATTTTTTTACGGAGTATTTCTACAGTTGGATTATTTCCACGGGTATAAATATGATAATCCAGCTCATCAGCAAATGCCTTCCTCATATCATCTATGGTGTCAAAGACAAAATTACTTGATTGTATAATGGGTGGAGCAATAGCATTATAATAGGAAGACCTGTCCTCTCCGGTGTGTGTAATGATATCTGTTAATGAGGAATGTTGATGGGTTGACATATAAAAAATATTTTCGATAAATATTATAGCAATGAATTGGTTTATTAAATATCTCCAAGCTGAGGCCGTATAATAATATCTTCAATTACACAATTTTTTCCTGTTTGATAGGCATTCCAGATGATATTGGCTATGTCTTTGGCTTCTATAAACCTGCTTTCTTCAATACCTGCACCTTTCCATGAATCTGACCATGTAGCTCCAGGCAATATACTAGTTACTTTGATACCAAGCGATTTAGTTTCTTCACGAAGAACTTTTGAAAAACCATGTAAAGCGTGCTTGCTGGCTCCATATGCCCCCCCATTGGGATAAGCTAGGATGCTCGCAATACTGCACATATTGAAAATATGCCCGCTTTTTCTTGCTATCATACCAGGCAATAAGTCCTTAGTGAGGTAATAAACACTCAAAAAATTTAAATTCATGAGATATTCCATGTCCTCTTCCTGTTCTTGTACGATGCTATTTCCTTTAAATAAACCTGCATTATTAATAAGAACATCTGGAGCAACAAATATATCTTTCACAAATGTAGAGAGAGATAAAACCTCTTGTTTTATAGATAAATCAGCACTGTACAAATGTATATGAGGCATACTATATGTTGATTGCAAATCTTCTTTTAATTGGTTGAGATCATTCATATTTCTGGAGCACAAGCATAGCTCGGCTCCATTTTGCGCAAATTTAGTAGCGATTGCCCTCCCTATTCCTTTAGAAGCTCCTGTGATTAGTACTTTCATTTTTTTATTTTTTTTCATCACACTTCGTGTGCATTGTTTTTAAAACTGAACATAATTGATGCATCTATTTATATTTTTGGTATTGCCAAAACGCATGTTTCGTATGTCAAATATTTAACCTGGTTTGTGCAATTGTCTTATGCTTATTTAATTTGTTTAATTTATTTTTTCAGACTTGACCTATTTTGTTACTGTTGTTAATTGTAACTGTATTTTTATGCCGTGTATACGAAAAATAACAAATCAAAATAAAACTCAATACAATAGAATTAATTTGGTTTGTTTTATTATTGGTTTTTTATGGCGCAAATATTATATTCTAAAAATATTTGGTAGTAAGGGTAGAGTTTCTCTTGTTTTAATGCAAAATTGACGATTATAGTAATGGTTTAATAATGGCTTTAAAAACAAAAACGGAATTCTTTGTAAATATAAGTTTTTCTTAACCTATAAAAACAATAGCATTTTGTAATTTTGTTGATTACAATAATATAACCAAGAAATACAAATTATGAATATGTTCAAATTATTCGTTTTATGGGCAGTTTGCTTGACTTTTTCTTTAAATGCAGATGCACAAAAAACTGAACCAAAAAAATCTGACAAGTATTTTGGAGAAAAAATCAAAACTAAAAATGCGATTTCTTACGAAGATTTGATAAAAAAAATGGAAAAGCAAGATACCGTCGAGGCCCTTGTTGAAGGAAATGTTGAAGCGGTATGTCAGGCTAAAGGTTGCTGGATGGAAGTTGGGTCTAAAACCAATCCGGATGCAAATAAAATTTTTGTGAAATTTAAGGACTATGGCTTTTTCATGCCAAAAGACCTGGCTGGGAGTACAGTAGTTTTTAGAGGTAAGGCCTACAAGGAAATAATTCCTGTCGACGATTTAAAGCATTATGCGGAAGATGCAGGTAAGACTCAGGCAGAGATTGATGCCATCGTTAATCCAGAAGTTAGATTAAGATTTATGGCGGACGGTGTTGCCATTAAAGATTAATAACCTGTGGAATATATTTATTAGAAGGTTGTAGAAATAACAAAGATATGATGACAAGTGAACGATTGGAAAGGCTTTCCATGATAGAATCTTCTGCTGCTGATTTTGCTAAAAATTTTATCCTGCCTCATGTGATGGAATGGGATGAGTCTCAGTATTTTCCCATAGATATAATGAGGGAAATGGGAAAACATGGTTTTATGGGCGTGCTCGTTCCTGAAGCATATGGCGGTTCAGGCCTTGGTTACCAGGAATATATTACCATTATAAGTGAAATAGCGAAAGTTTGTGGTTCTGTAGGTTTGAGTGTAGCGGCGCACAATAGCCTTTGTACAGGCCATATTATGGCATATGGAAATGAAGAACAAAAGCATAAATACCTTCCTTTACTTGCGTCAGGCCAATGGATTGGGGCATGGGGTCTTACAGAAGCCAATACGGGATCTGACGCTATGCGCATGCAGTGTGTGGCAGTTGCTGATGGTGAAGATTATATCATCAATGGTACTAAAAACTGGATTACACATGGCAAATCCGGAGATGTTGCTGTTGTATTGGTAAGAACAGGGGAATTGCTCGATAGTAAAGGTATAAGTGCATTTATCATTGAACGCGGAACGCCTGGATTTTCAGCTGGAAAGAAAGAGAATAAACTTGGGATGAGGGCATCAGAAACTGCAGAATTGATATTTGATAATTGCAGAATCCACAAATCTCAATTGCTCGGAAAACCAGGCGAAGGATTTCAGCAAGCCATGAAAATATTGGATGGGGTAAGAATAAGTATTGCAGCTTTGTCTCTTGGGATTGCTAAGGGCGCTTATGAAGCTTCCGTGAATTACGCCAAATCTCGTCAGCAGTTTGGGAAGGCCATTGCCGAATTTCAAGCAATTTCATTTAAGCTGGCGGATATGGAAACTAAAATACAGGCGGCTGAGTTGCTCACTCGAAAAGCAGGATTCCTTAAAGATGAAGGTCAAAAAGTTACCAATCCCTCTGCTATGGCTAAATATTATGCCTCTGAAATTTGTGTACAGATAGCTACAGATGCCATACAGATTTTTGGAGGTTATGGCTATACAAAAGACTTCCCAGTTGAAAAATATTACAGGGATTCAAAACTATGTACCATTGGTGAAGGTACTTCAGAAATTCAAAAACTCGTTATAAGCCGTAATATTCTGAATGATTAATTATTTCATCTAAAAGGCTCATTAGGTGCTAATGTAAATTCTTTGGATATTTTTTTAAATCATGGAATGATTAATTACCTTTGATTTGATCAAAGTCATTAAGCCATGAATATTACCACGCTGGACTGGGCGATTATCGCAGCCTTTTTTGGAATAACTCTTTTGATAGGTCTTTTACTTACTACAAAGAAGAATCAGACCACTGCCGATTACTTTTTGGGAGGTAGGCATATGCCATGGTGGCTTATAGGAGTGTCGATGGTCGCTACAACTTTCTCAGCAGATACACCTAATCTAGTAACTGATATTGTCCGTAATCACGGTGTTATGGGCA
>JAUMBJ010000150.1:0-43307 GCA_032115755.1 Saprospiraceae bacterium | reverse complement strand
GTATTATTTCGGGGTGATAACCCACTTCTTGTGCCTTTTGTGCCAGATAATAAGGATCTACTCCTATACAGTGCCCCCCAACCAGCCCAGGTCTGAAAGGGAGAAAGTTCCATTTAGTTCCTGCCGCTTCCAGCACTTCGTGTGTATCAATACCCATTTTATTGAATATTTTGGAAAGCTCGTTGACAAATGCAATATTGATATCCCTTTGGCTATTTTCAATCACTTTGGCTGCTTCTGCTACCTTAATGGAAGAAGCCAGATATGTGCCTGCTGTTATAACGGAATTATATAACTTGTTAATTATATCTGCCGCTGCAGGTGTCGAACCAGATGTCACTTTCAATATTTTTGATACTGTATGTTCCTTGTCTCCGGGATTTATTCTTTCGGGACTGTATCCAACAAAAAAATCCTCATTCATCTTTAAACCGGAATATCTCTCCAACACAGGGACACAATCTTCCTCTGTTGCTCCTGGGTATACTGTGGATTCATAGATCACAAAATCTCCCTTTTTTAAAACCTTTCCAACAGTTTCACTTGCTTTTAATAAAGGCGTGAGTACGGGCCGATTATTTTTATCTGTTGGTGTTGGTACGGTGATAATGAAGGTATTACATGATTCAAGCTCAGCAGCGTTGGTTGTAACACTTAATCCTCTATCTGATTGGCATTGCATAACACTTTTAAGATACTCGTTATCCACCTCAAGTGTACTATCTTGTCCTTGACTCAACTCCCTAACCCGGTCTATGTTAATATCAAACCCAATAACCCGATACTTCCGGGCAAATTCAACAGCCAGAGGTAAGCCGACATATCCTAATCCGATTATGGCTATTTTATGATGCATAATAATATATATGATTATTAATAAAAAATTATTGCTGCTTCAACATTCTCATGAGGTACTCTCCGTATCCGCTTTTCAATAATGGGGTTGCAAGCTTCTCAAGCTGACCACTATCGATAAATCCCATACGCCAGGCAACCTCTTCAATGCACCCAATTTTATAATCCTGCCTTTTTTCGATTACCCTTACATATTCTGTGGCGTCATGAAGACTGTCAAAAGTCCCTGTGTCGAGCCAAGCTGTTCCGCGTGCCATGATTCCTACCTCCAATAATCCCCTTTCCAAATAAGTTTGGTTTACGGTTGTGATCTCATACTCTCCCCGGGCAGAAGGTCTGATATTTTTAGCAATATCAACTACCTGGTTGTCATAATAATATAATCCCGGTACCGCGTATGATGATTTAGGTTCCATTGGCTTTTCTTCAATGGACAATACTTTTTTATGTAAATCAAATTCTACCACTCCATATCTTTCAGGATCTTTTACTGGATAAGCAAAAACCCTGGCGCCCCTTTTTAGTGCGGCACTTTCCTGCAATAGTTGGGTTAGACCTGAACCATAAAAAATATTATCTCCCAAAATAAGACAGGAAAAGTCTCCATCAATAAATGTTTCTCCTATTACAAAAGCTTGAGCAAGACCATTCGGTACCTCTTGGGTTGCGTACTCAAACCGACAACCTAGTGCTGAACCATCTCCTAAAAGTCTAATAAATCCCTCCTGGTCTTCAGGGGTTGTAATTATCAGAATCTCCCTGATGCCTGACAGCATGAGCACAGACAACGGATAATAAATCATAGGTTTGTCATATATAGGCATCAGTTGTTTGCTAATTGCCTTAGTTATAGGATATAGTCTGGTGCCAGAACCCCCTGCCAAAATAATGCCTTTCATTTAATTGTTTTTTAGTTTATCACCCTCCGTGTTATCCATTTATACGGCCAAAAAGAATCTTTGAGGAGTAAATTAATCATTGTGGTTTGTATGTTAATGATTTTTTTACTCCTGTCGATTTCTTGGTTTCTTTTTCCATTATTATTTGGTCTTAAGCGATTTTCTTGATCAAAAGAGTAACCAACAAATATCAAGGCCTCTTTTAAAGCATTTACATAGCGCCGTTATCCTTCTGTGATCGTTTATTTTGACCAAACTTTTTCAACCTTTAAACATACTTTTTTTGAAAGCGTAAGTTGTTTTAAAGAAATCATAGTATTCTCTCCACTTTTTGCTTATCTAATTTATATTGCTGTCCACTTTCCTGACACTTTGCTATGCCATTTTCATCAAAAGATAATCTATGGCCATATTCACTTATCCATCCAACTTGTCTTCCAGGATTTCCAACAACGAGCGCATAATCTGGTACGTCTTTAGTAATAACTGTACCCGCACCTATAAATGCATACTTTCCAATATTGTGTCCACAAACTATGGTGGCATTTGCCCCTATACTTGCCCCTTTCCCAACATGTGTTTTAGTGTACTGACCTCTACGGTTTACAGCACTCCTCGGATTTATTACATTCGTAAAGACACAGGAAGGTCCTAAAAATACATCATCGTCGCAGGTTACTCCTGTATACAGCGATACGTTATTTTGTATTTTTACATTATTGCCCAAGACTACTTCTGGCGAGATTACTACATTCTGACCAATATTACATTGTTTTCCTATAATCGCGGGTGCCATTATATGGCAAAAATGCCAAATTTTGGTTCCTTCTCCAATGGTACAACCATCATCTACAAAAGACGAGGGATGAATATATATATTGTTTGATTGTTGAATAACGTTATTTTTTGAATATTATGGTCTTTCTATTTTCCATCGAAACCATAGAACCGTCAGGCCTAAAATCAGGCCTAAAATCAGGCCTTTTATAGTTTCTACCCACCATTGCTTTTCTTCCATATCCAATGGTTTTAATGGTGCATCGATGAGGGTTATTTCCGGTGTTCCAGATTGTAGATTAAAATCAATGGCTTCGAAGTTTTTCGTCACTTCTGCATACATTGTTTTAAGTTTAAGTAACTCTGTCTCCATTATTTTTCGCTGGCCTATCAGTCCAGGATCTAATATGTTTCTGTTGGCATCATTAAATTTTGCCAACTGGAATTCTTTGGTTTTCATTAGTGTATAAATAGAGTCCTGCTTTTGGCCTACTACGTCAACATCCTGCCTGCTATTTGTAGACAGATATGTATTATAAAATTTGTTAATTTCAAAGAAAACAGCATCACATATGGCTATGGAAAGCTGTTCATCCCTGGTTGTAACACTCATAGTTAAAATACCTGTTTCATCATTGTAGGTGTTTTTAAATATCGGCGCAGAAACCTCTTTACTTCCAACCATTTCTTTCCACACATTTTTAAGCGCCATCGCTTGGAAATAGTTTGACGTCGAATCTGGCGGACGAGAGAAATTAATTGCTTTCATTTCGGGATGTGACTTTGCCCACTTTTCGTCCCATCGATATAAATTAATCAAATGATTTATCAGATAATCTTCTTTTTGATCAAACGTATCGGCTTTTACTTTAGTAAATAATACTTTTTGCATAATCTGCCTTGATCGGGATATGTCAATAAGCTTATCAAGATTTATTTTCCCTCCTTTGCTCAGACCCATAGTACCTAAAATACCGGAAACCAGATTGGGAGAACCTCCGGAATCATTTATGGTGTAAGTTAATTCGGCCTTATATTCCCTGTGGGAATTGATCGTTTCGTAAACGAAGTATGCCATAACCATTAGCATAGCCGCAAAAAGAAATCCCTTTCTCTTTAGAGCAAAATCAAAAAACTGGACAAAACCAACATAAATATCCCTTAGCGTTATTTCTTCGTCTTGTTGCTTGTTGTTGGTAGGCATATTATTGCTCATCTGTTATGATACATTTTTTCATAATATTGCTGATATGCACCTGAAGTAACCTGATCAAGCCATTCCTGATGATTTAAATACCAATCAATCGTTTTTTCTATACCCGTTTCAAACGTTTCTATTGGCTTCCATCCCAATTCATTTTCAATTTTTGTAGCATCAATGGCATATCTCAAATCATGTCCGGCCCTATCAGTAACATAGGTTATAAGCTCTAAACTCGTACCTTCTTTATGTCCAAGTTTCTGGTCCATCAGTTTACAAAGCAGCATAACAATATCAATATTTTTCCATTCATTATGGCCTCCAATATTGTATGTTTCTCCCATTTTGCCTTGGTGTAATATAGTATCTATTGCGGTGGCATGATCTTCTACATAAAGCCAATCTCTGACATTAATTCCCTTTCCATATACAGGCAATGGCTTTTTATTCATGATATTGTGTAACATAAGCGGAATCAACTTTTCAGGAAACTGAAAAGGTCCGTAATTATTGGAACAATTAGATATTACCACTGGTAATCCATAGGTGTGAAAATATGCCCTTACCAAATGATCTGAGCCTGCTTTGGATGCAGAATACGGAGACCTTGGATCATATGATGTATTTTCCGTAAAAAGGGTGTCATTCATAGGCAACGTGCCATATACCTCATCCGTGGAAACGTGGTAAAAAAGTCGATTATTTGTCTCTCCTTTCCAGTGTTCTCTTGCCACCTGAAGAAGATTTGCCGTTCCTAAAACATTAGTTTTTACAAAAATAAGAGGATCGCTAATGGATCTGTCTACATGTGACTCTGCTGCGAGGTGCACGACATGTGTTATTTCAAATTTTTCAAATATTTCTTTTAGCGCTGATGCATCAGATATATCAGCCTTTACAAATTGGTAGTTTGAGGCATTTTCAATATCCTTAAGGTTCTGAAGATTCCCTGCATAGGTAAGCAAATCAAGATTTATGACTCTATTTTGTGGGTGTTGTGTCACAAATCTTCTTACTACGTGACTCCCGATAAAACCTGCTCCTCCAGTGATAAGAATGTTTTTTTGCATGTTATTTCTTTCTTTTAAAGATATCTCCCTTTTGTCGTGGTGTTATTTTGTACAATGATCTTATCTTCCAATACTATCATAATAAAAACCAAGTGAATTCATATGCTCAACATCGTAGACATTCCTCCCGTCAAATACGACAGGTGCGCGCATAACCGATTTAAGTAATTCAAAATCCGGTGTTCTGAATTCATTCCATTCTGTTATGACAGCAAGCGCGTCAGTATCTGAAGCAGCCTCATATTCTGAGTCACAATATGTCAATTTGTTGGGATATAGTTTTTTTACATTTTCCATGGCTTCGGGGTCATATACTTTGATATTTGCCCCTTTATTTAAAAGTCTGGCTATGGTTGTTAATGCCGGCGCCTCCCGGATATCATCTGTGTTGGGTTTGAAGGCCAGTCCCCATATGCCTATTGTTTTGCCCTCCAGATTGCCCTTGAAATAATTAATAATCTTATTAGAAAGAATTTCTTTTTGTAGTTCATTAACCTGCATCACTGCAGATAATATCTTAAAATCATAGGCATTTTCAAAAGCTGTTTTGGCAAGGGCCTGTACATCTTTTGGAAAACAGGAACCGCCATACCCTACACCAGGAAATAAAAATCTTTTTCCAATTCGACTATCAGAACCCATACCTTTTCTTACCATATCAACATCTGCGCCAAGCAATTCACACAGATTTGCAATTTCGTTCATAAAACTAATTCTTGTTGCCAGGTAAGAATTTGCCGCATATTTTGTCATTTCTGCACTTCGTTCGTCCATGAAAATAATAGGATTTCCTTGTCTAACAAATGGTTCATATAGCGTCGCCATAATTTTTCTGGCTTTTTCTGAATTGGTGCCGACAACTACTCGGTCTGGTTTCATAAAATCTTCGACGGCCACACCCTCCCTTAAAAATTCAGGATTTGAAACCACATCAAAAAGATTGGGATCAAGTTTTTGAGCAAGTACGGAAGTTACTTTTTCCGCAGTTCCCACGGGAACAGTACTTTTATCTACTATGACCTTATAATCATTAATAATTTCAGATAGATCTTTTGCTACTTTCAAAACAAAGGACAGATCTGCTGAGCCGTCTGCGCCGGGAGGCGTTGGTAATGCTAAAAAAATGATAGTCGCTTCACGTACACCCTCTTCCAGGTTGGTTGTAAACGATAGTCTTCCCTGTTGAGTGTTTCGCTCAAAAAGTGCTTCCAACCCGGGTTCGTAAATTGGGACGATACCCTTTTTCATTTTTTCAACCTTTTCAGCATCGATATCTACACAAACAACCTTGTTTCCTGATTCTGCAAAACATGTTCCCGAAACTAAACCAACATATCCGGTACCTACAACTGCTATCTTCATAATTTTAAATTAAATTGTTGCTGAAAAAAGATTTTATCTTATCTGAAATAAAAGTAATCTGCTCGTCATCCATTTCTGAATGCATTGGAAGGGAAATAACTTCCCCGCAAAGTTGCTCCGTAACCGGCAATTTTATGTTTTCAGGAACAAATTCCTGAAATGCCTTTTGGCGATATAATGGTAGAGGATAATAAATCATATTGGGTATGCCCTCAGCGTCAAGGTATGCTTTTAGGGCTTCTCTTTTGCCCTGAGCTACCCTGAGTGTATACTGATGAAATACATGGGATGAGTATGCTTTCCGAATTGGCGTTGAAATCTCTGATATTGATGACAGCTGCCTGTCATATGCGTTTGCTGCTCTATTTCTGGCATTATTGTATTGATCAAGATGTTTTAATTTGGCTGATAGCACTACAGCTTGTATGGAATCCAGCCTTGAATTACACCCCACTATATCATGATAATATCTTTCTGATTGTCCGTGATTTGCAATTTTATATAACTTTTCTGCTAAGTGATCATCATTTGTCATGATGGCTCCTCCGTCTCCATAACATCCTAAATTTTTTGAAGGATAAAATGAGGTACATCCTATATGACCAATAGTACCTGTTTTGGCTTTTTGTCCACCTGAAAAGTTAAACGTTGCACCTAAGGCCTGTGCGTTATCTTCTATAACGTATATTCCATGTTGATCCGCGATATTCATAATCTGTTCCATGTCTGCTGACTGGCCATACAAATGTACAGGCACAATGGCCTTTGTTTTGGGTGTAATGGCAGCTTTTATTGCCTCTGGATCAACATTAAATGAGTTTACATCTACATCTACCATGACTGGAATCAATCCAAGCAAGGCTATGACTTCTGCTGTGGCTACATAGGTAAAGGCCGGTACGATTACTTCATCACCGGGCTTCAATCCAATACCCATCATAGCAATCTGGAGCGCATCTGTTCCATTTGCACAAGGTATTACATGTTTCACTCCTAAATAAATTTCAAGTTCCTTTGTAAATTTTTTTACCTGCGGACCGTTGATAAATGCTGTAGTTTCGAGGACTTGTTGAATTCCTTTATCAACTTCTTCCTTGATTTGCAGGTATTGTGTATGTACATCGACCATTTGAAGCTTCATATCTGTCCGTTTAAATTATCCTAATCGCGTATAAATTGTGTAAAAATAATACATGAACTACTTTTTGATGGGTTATTTTAATTAACCTCCATGGCTTCGCCATTGATAAGTCGCAAAGTACTTAATCTTTTTTCGTCATTTAAATGATCGGTCAACATAGGTTTTTATATTATGTACCGATAGTTGTTTTTTGAAGAACCTGTTCGTTTACCTTAAGTCTAAGTTCAAACCCCAGATTCTGCAAAGAAATAATAAAATGGTGCTTACCCTGCGCCGAAATCAATTTTCCTCTTAGTCCAGTAAGATGCCCCTGTATAATTTCGACTTCTTCACCTGGTTCAAAAGCATTTGAGCCAGCAACTTCAACCGATTCAACATCTCCTACTACACGTTTCAATGTTAAAATTTCATTTTCCGGGATAGAAAGCAAGTCCTTACCTGACCTTAAAAACTTAAGCACATACTCCGTCTCTAAGGTTGGTAAATACTGGCTTTTATCAATAAAAACAAAAACATAGCAGTTAATTAATGGAATTTCATACTTTTTTATTTTGCGCTGATATCTCTTTGTTTTTTGCTGAAGAGGGACATATGCCAAAATGCCTTTTTTTTGCAAATGATCTGCCACAAATTTTTCGCATTTAAACTTAGTATAGATGGCAAACCATCTTTTTTCGTTTATTGTCAATTGATTAATCGGCTCCTGGGGTAATGCCATAGTGATTATTTTCGTTTTCCCAAAGCAATAAATAATCGGTTTGATTAACAACTTCAGGATCAAATTCTTCGATCGTATAGGACAAATATCTAACCTTTCGCTTAATTAATTTTTCTGCTCTGTCTATAAGCTCAATTAAATAAATCTTATTGATATTGCCAACAAATATGAGATCTATTACGTCATTGTCAATTCCTTTCGCCATAGGTCCGGTCAAATATACCTTATTTACCTCTCCTAGTCTTTCAATTACCTTTTCAATGATTTGGTCGAGACCAACATATTTAAGGATTATATTATGTACGTCCCCATATAATGGGTGTTTAGTATTGGCTGCAAAAAACTTTTTATTGCCCTGAACAAAGGGGGTTAACATTCCCGCCTTTTCAAATCTATTTAGTTCAAGCCTGATCGAATTTGAAGATTCCCCCATTTCAGATTCAAGCCCCCGCAGATAGGCCGTACTGTTGCTATTCAGAAAAAATCTTAGCAATAGTTTTATTCTTGTCTTAGAAGAAATTAGGGTTTCTATCATAAGTTGTATTAAAGATTGAGTAAAAAAACTGCTCAAAGATAGCTAAAGTACAACTTTAATTGACATTTTGTATCAACAATATGAGGGATAATATCGCTGTGGCCTGGGCAATGGAATTGGCCAAGATCTCTCCCCATTTGATATCCTTATTTTTTGCTTCTTTTTCAGGCTTAACTTCCTTAAATCCAACCCTTATTGTGCTTCCGGGAGTGACTTTGGGATATTTTCTGTAAATCAAAAATGATTTTGTTTTAAATACTTTACCTGTAGCATCTACTACGGATATTTTCTTTCTGGAAGCATTTTGGGAAATTCCCCCGGCATATTCTTCAATATAATACCATGCTGATTTACCTTTTCTATAGTTTACATTTATTTTTCCCTGGTTAGCAATTTTTTCGGGATACCATTCATAGGCGTTGATGGCTCCTTCTATGGAAACAATATTGTTTATTTTAGGAATGTAAATCTCATCGCCATCTTGTAAAATTACATTGTCTTCGCTGTCTGGTTGCTTTAATGCTTTTTCCAGATTAAAAATTACATAACCTACGCCATCCTTATTGCGATAAAGTGTTGCACCACGCAAAAAGCTTTCCTGGGTAACACCCCCTGCTTCTTGAACAAGTGTAGATATTTTAGTATTATAATCTAAAAGGGCATACGTTCCTGGGTACCGCACCTCCCCATCTATATAAATATTTCTTTGTAATTCGAATTCGGGGGCGTAACGCACATAAATCTGATCGAATGGTTGAAGCGCAAACTTACTATCCACTCCAGACAACTGGTTATTTTCCACGTTTAATCTTGCTATAAGCGCTCGAGATTTTTTGTTGTCTGTAAAATTGACCCGGAAAACATCAATCCTGTCTGTTGCCGCTTCTCTTTTAAGCCCACCAGAAAGCAATAATACATCCTTTAGTGTAAGGGATTCATGATATGGAAACTCTCCCGGCTTTCTAACAGCACCTCCTACTGTAACAGTACTTTTGTCTCTAAAATTGTTTTGAGAAAACACCACTAGCTGGTCATTGGGTTCAAGCAATATATTCTCTACTGAACCCTTGTCTATTAAGGCCTTTTCCAAGTCAATAAATATATACTCCGGACTTTGAAGGGTGTCCATTCCCTTTCTAAACAAGTATGCAAAATTGGTTGCATCCTCCATTAGACCGCCTGCTAAAAATATAAGATCAGAAACCTTTAAATTTCTCTTTTCGTCAAGCTCAATTTCTTGAGGGTTTCTCACAGAACCTTCAACACTAACTTTGGATTTAGTAACAAAAGATGCTTTTGAAGAGATAATTAGTTCATCCCCTCGCTTTAGCATTATATCTCCTGATGATCCCGGTATCGATAAGGATTCGTCTAGGCGGACAAGTTCATATCGTATAGTTATCTGATCGTCATTCAGTCTCTTTATGTAAGCAATATTGGTAATGGCATTCGGCCTTAAAACAACCTTTTTTAATAACTCTGATAATCTAGGGCTTTCAGAAATGGCGTAAGTTCCAGGAAAAGAAACAGCGCCTGTAACTTTTACCGTATTTTCTGCTTCAGAAATTATTTTTTGAATATTTATTTTATCTCCGTTTTTTAATTCAAAATTTTTTCCTGATTTGATTAAGGCTGTGTAGTCTACATCTATAATTCTGATAGAGTCCGACTCCGTTCTTAAGATTTGAATATTGTTCCGAACAGCTTCTACAGTAAGCCCTCCAGCAAATTCAATTATTTCTAATAAGTTTTCTTTTTCAAGGAGTTCATACTTACATGGTCTGTTTACTTCACCGCTGACAAGCACAGTTTTTTCGGCTACCGGTACAAAGAGGAAATCATTCTCGTTTAAATAATATTGCTGACTTAATGCCGGATTTTTTAAAAATGCATAAATATCCAAAACCCTTGGCTTTTGACCTGCTCTTGTAATTTGTATTTTCCGTACACTTCCTATCTCTGTTACTCCTCCTGCTGTCATCAGCGCATTTATAGCTGTATTGACAGCCGACATGGCAAACGTTCCATTATTTTCTACTTCACCGAAAATATTAACACTAATCTCCCTCTGAGTGGTTACTTTTACCTCAAAATTTTCTCTTCTGAAAGGGTAATATTTTCTGAATTGTGAAGCCAACATTTCTCTTGCATCTTTAAGCGTCAGGCCTGAAATATAAAATCTTGAAAGTCCTGTAGGTTGAATGTACCCATCCTGTAGAATCTCGAGCGTCATATTTTCCCTGGATTCCCCCCAGATAGAAATAGTCACCTTATCACCTGGTCCCAAAACGTAAGTTTCAGGTATTTGTATATTTTTATAGTCTTTTATGACTTCAAGGTTATATTTTTTAAATATATGCTGACCATATGTCTGCTGAGGCATTATAGTATCCTTTTCAGGCTTATCGGTTTTCTGGTTTAACTTTTTTTCTTCTCGAATGGTTTCTTTTTGTGGTAAAGAGTCTTTTTTTAAGTCCTCCGTTATATTTGTTTTCTGACTTAGTTCAGCTTTGGAATTGTTGGCTGTTGTTCTGGACAAAGAGTCTATAACCTGTCGGATTGTTGCTTCGGCCTCCTGCATTTGCTGCATATTGGAGGGATTGATCCTGGATGGATCTATTCCTTTTTTTAATAATTCTTGTCGAAGCAGTTGCTCATCCACCCCTCTTCCAGAGAGCTCGGATCGCATTGCCGCCTCCTGCCATTGTTGTTGGCCGGAAACGGTATAGCCAAACAAGAAAAACAAAATGCAAAACAGATTTATGCTGTGCATAGGTCACTTAAGATTAATCTTCTATATATCATAACACAAATAAGATGCCAACCATTTTTCTACATCAGATACTGACATCCCTTTCCTGACAGCATAATCGGTTACCTGGTCCTTATTTATCTTTCCTACTCCAAAATATTTGGCTTCAGGATGTGCAAAATACCATCCTGAAACAGATGCAGCAGGAAACATCGCCTTACTTTCTGTAAGGGTTATTCCTGTCATTTTTTCGACATGAAGAAGTTTCCAAAGGGTATCTTTTTCCGTATGATCCGGACATGCAGGATATCCGGGCGCTGGGCGAATCCCACGGTATTTTTCATCTATGAGTTTTTGATAATTCAACGATTCTTTCTCATCATATCCCCAGATTTCAGTTCGCATTCTGTAATGACAATATTCTGCAAGTGCTTCTGCCAATCTATCTGCAAGCGCTTTAACCATAATGGATCCATAGTCATCCATCGTTTTATCAAATGGTTCTAATACTTTTTCAATATTTTTTCCAGCTGTAACAGCAAACGCGCCAATATAATCTCTTTTTCCTGAAGCCAATGGCGCTATAAAATCTGATAATGCATAGTATGGCAATCCTTCCGCCTTTTTTCTTTGCTGTCGTAAATGATGTAACTTATACAGGTTTGTACCTTTTTCCGAGTCAAAGATACAAATATCGTCTCCGTCACTATTCGCGGGAAAAATACCCACTACGGCAGAAATTCCTAGCATTTTTTCTTCCATGATGTGTTGCAACATCAATTTTGCCTGATTAAAAAGTTCTTTTGCTTCTTTACCAACAAATGGGTCCCTGAATATATCAGGATATTTTCCTTTAAGCTGCCAGGTATTAAAAAATGGCGTCCAGTCAATAAACGGAACAAGTTCCTCAATTTTAATATCTGTAAGTGCTTTGATTCCAATTGTTTTAGGTGACGGAATCACATAGTTGCCCCAGTCAGGTAAGAAGGCTTTACGCCTGGCTTCAGCAATACTGATATAATCTTTTTCCGTCTGCTGACTTTCCCTTTTATCTCTTATATCCTGGTATTCTGATTTAATTTGTTGTACATATGCATTCCTGATTTTCGAGTCTTCAGATAAAAGCTGGCTTACCACGCCTACACTTCTCGATGCATCCAGTACATGTATGACTGGTCCGGAATATTTGGGTTCTATTTTTAATGCTGTGTGTAATCTTGACGTTGTAGCCCCCCCAATGAGCAATGGAACGGTTAAGCCTCTTCTTTGCATTTCTTCGGCTACCATAACCATTTCGTCCAAAGATGGGGTAATCAGGCCACTCAATCCTACAATATCGGCACCGGTTTCCACGGCCTGTTGTATAATTTTCTCAGTGGGAACCATTACACCAAGATCAATAATATCGTAATTATTGCAGCCAAGTACTACGCCAACAATATTTTTTCCAATGTCATGTACATCACCTTTTACCGTCGCCAGTAAAATCTTTCCTTTAGCTCGACCCACGCCTTTTTCTTTTTCCGCGTCTATAAATGGTGTTAGGTAAGCTACGGCCTTTTTCATTACGCGGGCACTTTTGACAACCTGTGGCAAAAACATTTTTCCAGCACCAAATAAATCACCCACGATATTCATTCCTTTCATCAAAGGTCCCTCAATGACCTGAAGTGGCGTGGCATTCAATTTTCTAGCCTCTTCTGTATCTTCATCTATAAATTCGGTTATTCCTTTTACAAGTGCGTGTGCGAGTCTTTCATCGACATGCTGATTTCTCCATGCATTATCTCTTTGAATGACTTTGCCTCCACCGAAAATTTTTTCTGCGTATGTCGTTAGTGATTCTGTAGCTTTTTCATTTCTGTTAAATAGTACATCCTCTACCAGAATCCTTAATTCCGGATCTATTTCTTCGTATACTTCTATCATGCCCGCATTGACAATCCCCATATCCATCCCAGCATTTATGGCATGGTATAAAAATGAAGTGTGCATCGCTTCTCTAACCCGGTCATTCCCCCTAAAAGAAAAGGAAATATTGCTCACCCCTCCGGAAATTTTAACTCCTGGACACAATTTTTTAATATCTCTAACCGCTTCTATAAAATGAATTGCATAATCATTATGCTCCGGTATACCTGTAGCTACAGCAAAAATATTAGGATCGAAGATGATGTCTTCCGGAGGAAAATGTATCTCCTCCGTAAGAATTTTATATGCTCTTTTACAAATTTCTGTTTTTCTTTCCCGGGTATCCGCTTGCCCTTCTTCATCAAAAGCCATGACAACTGCCGCAGCTCCATACTTTCGCAGTTTAGAGGCTTGCTGCCTAAAGACTTCTTCGCCTTCTTTTAATGAAATAGAATTTACTATACACTTGCCTTGTACACATTTTAATCCTGCTTCAATAACTTCAAACCGGGAAGAATCAATCATGATGGGCACTTTAGCAATTTCGGGTTCAGACATGACAAGGTGCAGGAATTTTTCCATGCTTTCTTTTGAATCCAGTAGCCCTTCATCCATGTTTACATCGATGATTTGAGCTCCATTTTCTACCTGCTGCTGTGCTACCGATAATGCTTCGATAAAATTACCTTCAGCGATCAGTCTTGCAAATTTTCTGGAGCCTGTAACATTGGTTCTTTCGCCAATATTGATAAAATTGATGCCTTCTCTAAAAATTAAAGGCTCTAAGCCTGCATAAGACGAAATATTGCTTTTAGTTTTTAACTTTCTTGGAGGAAGATCCTTAACAGCGTCTGACATTGCCCGTATATGGTCTGGAGTCGTTCCGCAACAGCCTCCAACAATATTTACCAATCCAGAAGAAACAAATTCTCTGATGTAGGTTTTCATTTCCTCCGGAGTTTGATCATATGCTCCTAGCTCATTTGGAAGTCCGGCATTAGGATATGCGCTGATCAGACAATCAGCTAGTTGGCTAATGGCTACCAGGTGGGGGCGTAATTCCTTTGCGCCCAACGCACAATTTAATCCGATACTGAATAAATCTGCATGTTTTACAGAAATATAAAATGCTTCCGCAGTCTGACCACTTAATGTACGTCCGCTAGCATCTGTAATGGTTCCCGAAACCATTACAGGAATTTTCACATCTTTTTCTTCTTTGATCTGCATGACAGCAAAAAGAGCGGCTTTACAATTGAGCGTATCAAAAACCGTTTCAATGAGCAGGATATCAACGCCTCCATCTATCAATCCCTGTATTTGCTCCCTGTATGCAGTGACGAGCTCATCAAAGGTTATCGCTCTGTAGCCGGGTTGGTTTACATCCGGAGAAATAGACGCTGTCTTATTTGTGGGACCTATTGCGCCAGCTACAAATCTTGGTTTTTCAGCATTTTGCGTGGTAAATTTATCAGCACATTGTCGGGCAATTTCTGCAGAAACTTTATTAATTTCATAGGCGTGATCTTCAAGGTGATAATCCGCCTGGGATATACTAGTTGCATTGAAAGTGTTTGTCTCAATAATATCCGCTCCCGCCTCTAGATAAGCGTCATGTATTGCCGTAATAATATCCGGTCTGGTAAGGGAAAGAATATCATTGTTTCCCTTCAAGTCTGTATGATGATTTTCAAATCTGCTGCCGCGGTAATCTTTCTCCTGAAGTTTGTATTTCTGTATCATGGTGCCCATAGCACCATCTAATACCAGAATTCTTTTCGACGCAATATTTAAAAGTGTATTCATGAAACAAAGTTAGCTTATTCCATGAAGTTTATCCTAAGACAAAAGGTTTTGGTTCGAAAGAAGCCAATAGTTTAAGTTCTTATTTCTTTCGGTGCGGCAAAAGCACGCTTCCATCTGCGGTGGGACCAAAGCCAATATTGTGGGGCATGTTGTATTTCTTGCTCCAGTATACGTGAATACTTTTCTGTTATTTCGCCCTCTTCCGTTATGTTCGTTTTTGTACTGATTAATTTTACTCCAAGCCTGTACCATCCGGCCTCAGTAATGGGTTTTTGGGCAGATATTGGCGCCTGAGACAAATAATACACCGGCAACTGTAATCGACGAGCCAGTTTTTCTGCACCATTATACCACGGTGTTTTTTGGTGTAAAAACTGATTCCAATGAGCTCCATTTAGATTGAAAGGTCCCTGATCAGCTAAAAAAATATAAGCTATATCTTCATGGATATGTTTTGCCATATATCGAAAGGTTTGTTCTATAGACACCAACTTAAGTCCATATCTAGAGCGATATAGATGTAGCAGCCTGTCAAAACCTTTATGCTGGAGTGGCTTATAAAAGCCCACCACTTTTTTGGAAGAAAATTCCGGTAATAAAACAACATTGGTCTCCCAGTTTCCAAAATGAGAAGCCATGACTATGGTTGAACCCGGTTCAAGAAAACATGTATTCCAGTCGTTATTCTGGTGTACAATACAAGTATGTTTCATGTCCTTATTAGGGTCACCAAAGACCATAAAAGCTTCTGAAATATACTTTATAATTACCTGTACATATTGGTGGTGTATTTGTCTGATTTGTGTTTTTTGCTTTTCAGGAAAAGCATTCTCAAGATTTTGACGAATAACCCTTTTTCTGTATCCGAGGACATGAAAAAGAATAATACAAAGCATTTGGATAAAAGTGTACATTACCTTCGGAAATCGTGCAGTAGTTTCTACCATCCATTTGAATACGTATACTATCATTTTGCAGTATGTTCTTGCGAAAAATTCATTGTCTGATTTCTGGGAACAATGGTAATTTTCCCGGGCTCATTCATTGCATTGATAAAATGTATCAAATCAAAGTTAATAATATCTTTTCGTTCGATATCTACAGGAATCAATTTTCTGTTGTCCAGATATAATTGCCGCATAGTACCCTTAAGAAGTGGTGTAGTCGGCGTATACCAGATCGAATTTTTTTCAAAAATTAGATTGTAGTAATAAGCATCTGTAACAAGCCCGTTTTTAATCATAATGATTTCATCCGCACAACCTTTTTGGTAAAATAATTCGTCCAATTGCGGTCTGGACGCATATTTGTGGGGGTAAGTAATGGTTTCTGCATCCATAATGGAAACGCATTGGATTGTAGGGCGCGCATAGGGAACAAATTCCGCGGAAAGGGTATTTTGGTCATATTGGAGCCTACATTTATACCAACCTTTTGGTGGAAACTTACAAGCAGAAAGATAGTTACTGAGTGTAGTTTCTGGTAAAACACCAAAACAGGCCTCAAATGAAGCAGCATATCTTCGTTCATGAACAGGAAGATTCAAAAATTTGCCCTCAAAAAGACATATGGATTCAATTAATCGGCACATAAACTTTATCGAGCATTTCCTGATATTCATTTTCCGCCTGGCTTTGAAAAGTAATTCCACAACCACTTCGGTAAAATAAACGACCTTCTTTTTTTTCAATATATCTAATCATTACGGCACTATCCAGGGTGTGTCCATCAAAAATTCCCATTACCCCTGTGTAATAGCCTCTATCATCGCCTTCTGCCTCAGAAATGATTTCAACTGTTTTCTTTTTTGGAGCCCCGCTTACACTGCCTGCCGGTAAGAGCTTTCTTATGATTTCCCCAATTTGAGCATGCCAATCAGAAGGAAGAATACCTTCTATTTCTGAGCTGGTTTGAAGCAAAGTCTTTTGATTTGTCTTGATCTTTTCTACATATCTGTATCGATTTACCTGAACCCTTTCTCCAACCATGCTCAAATCGTTTCGAAGCAAATCTACAATAGTAAAATGTTCTGCCTTTTCCTTTTCGTCATTCATTAATTTTTCTTCTGCCCCAGCTTCGTCAGCATCCGCAGTTCCTTTCATAGGAAAGGTTTTAATTCTATTATTCGAAATACTAACAAAGGCTTCAGGTGAAAACACAACAAATTCGTCATTATACCATAACTTATAAGGCGCTGAAGCCACATCATATAAACTCAACAATGACCAAGGAATGTCAATCTGCGTAGGAAAGGTAAGATTGAGCAAAAAGGAGTTTCCATAATTTATTTCCTGCATAACGCGGTCAAAGGAGATTTTATATTTCTCAAAAGAAATCGGTGTTTTGGAGATTTTGGGCAAACGCTGTACTGTGCTGATATTACGAGAATGGTTACAATTATTATTGAATGAAAACCTCAAAACCTTAGGGTCTATATGATCCAACCTGAAAAGCATTGGTTTTTTGATTTCAAAATCAATCATAAAAATAAAAGGCAAACGCTGTCTGCCCCAGTCATTCATCTGAGACCATACCGTTTCAACGCTCATTGTTTATGTTTTGTCTTTCCAGAAATAGGTAATATAGAGCATAATTATTGAAACAATAGCAACAGGAATACCTGCTATAATTGGTGGTAGTTGGCGAAAGACTGCTAAAAAAACGATACTCAGTAAAAATATCAACGGTAATTTATCTGCCACATACCAGACCGTGGATATTGGTTTAAGTGGTTGTTTGCCAGCTTGATTGATCGCTCTTTTAATATAAAGATGAAAAACTGTAAGGTATACTATCAACAAAAGTTTTTGGTGCATCCAACCATTTTCTTTAAACCATAACATGCCATAAATATAGAGCATTAATAAACCTGCGGTCCAGGTAATCATCATGGCAGGATTAGCGATTTTTTTGTTTATGGCTAAAGCCTTTTCCGCAAACAGTTTCCCTTCCTGATCTTCCTTAACTCTTGCTGAAGACAACAGATTAGTAATAAAGTAAAGTGCACCTATCCAGCCTGTAAAACCAACAATATGCATATACTTTAAAAACATGTTGTGTTCCATCATGACCAATATTCCCATAAAAATACGTCAATATTTTGATAAACGTGCAAAGTTTTAGGTATTCTAACTTGTTGACATTAAGTTAAATTACATATTTAAAAACAAATATATAATTGACAAATAAAAACATACACATTAATTTTTATCATAATATGTTTTTTTGTTTTACATTTGTTCCGGCATAAATTGCTTTAGGATCTCCCAAAGACAGTAATTAATAATTGAATTTTCTTAAAATAAAAATTATTAATGATGTCATTCTTGTATACATCCATCAGACCGCACTTTAATAAAGTGCTCTGTTCCGCTATCGTATTATGTATTTTTTCGACTATATCTTTTGGACAACCTCCTGCACATGTTCCAACATCCGGATTGATTGGTTGGTGGCCGTTTGATGGCGATGCCAACGATAAGAGTGGCCAAGGAAATCATGGAACTTTACATGGTGTCTCCCTGGGTTATGATCGTTTTGGTCAGAGTCAAAATGCTTATTATTTCAACCACCAGGATTACATTGAAATTCCAGATCAAAATAGTTTACGCCTTCATAATACAGATTTTACTCTTTCATTTTGGGCAAAAGTGTTTGCTTATCAAAATCCCGGAATAACAGCTTTTTTTAGAAAAAGTTGTCCAGGATCACAAAATGGTTGGGCCATATTTACCCAAAATTCTTTTTTAAACGGATTGACATACATCACCTCTGAAGGAAATGACCCAAGAGCCTACTCCAATCAAACGATTACGGTTCAAGAATGGGCCAATATAACGCTTACATATCATGTAGCTTCTGGTAGCGTGTCCTATTATTTAAATGGTTCCCTAATAGAAACTTCTTTTGGGGTTGATGGATTTGGTAATCTACTTATGGGTATGCCAAGTCCTTCTGTTTCTTGTAATGGGGCATTGAGAATAGGACATGATGGTTTAAATAGTAATAATCGTTTCCATGGATGGATGGATGACTTCGGTATTTGGAATCGCGCCCTATCAACTGAAGAAATTGTAAATCTATACAATCCATGCACTGCAGATATGTCAGCAATTACCCTGGCTTGTAAGCCCGTGAACCTTTCTCTCGGAAACATTTGCCAGGCTGATGTCACCCCATCTTCCTTTCTATCCGGCTGGGATGTGGAATCCCTGGAAAATCAAGTGACTACCTGTCTGTATGGCTATGACGTAACCATTTTTGACGTTAATGGAAATCCCATTGATCCTTCTAACCTTCGAGATTACCTGGGTCAAAGTCTAGTTTATACTGTTGTAAACGAGGAAGCTTCCTTTTCCTGCAGCAATACCGTACTCATTGAAGACAAAATGCCACCTATTGCACATTGTCAGACTTTAGACACCATTTGCGTCGCCAATATGACACCTGTCGTAACTGCCTATGCCACAGACAATTGCGGCGCCTCCATCCAATTGGTAAACGAAATCCATGAGCTACTCAACTGTAACCCGGAAAATTATATCAGTCGTATTGTAAGAAAATATATTGCTTTGGACGAATACGGAAACCAAAGTGATACATGTACCTCTATTATTTTTCTGGAACGGTCGACTTTTGGAGGCATCATAAAACCTAATGATATCTCCATCAATATGGCCCTAGATTTTGATACTGACAACGGTCCTTTTGGATTTCCTGACCCCTCCGTTACAGGCGTTCCTCATTATTTGGGTAGTCCGGTTTATCCAGGTAACCTTTTTAATAGTGTATTTTGCAATGCATCGATACGATATGAAGACGTTCCTGTTATTCAAAGCCCCTGTAGAATAAGCTTTTTGAGACAGTGGTATATTTTGGAATGGTGGTGCAACAACCTTGTCAAACATCCGCTTGGTATGCCTCAGCAAATCAATATTATTGATGTTAATGGTCCTATCGTGTCACAACCTGCTAACATAAACAAAACTACTTCTTCCATGAATTGCAATACCAGCGTAACCCTGCCTGCAATTCAGGTATATGATGTAGAAAATACTGTTAAGAATGTCTATATAAATATTTTCCTCGGTACGACTCCCGTAGCAAATATTCCTGGCAACGGAGGGACGGTCACGCTTGGAAAAGGTTTTTATACAGCAACGTATACGGCAATTGATCTCTGTGATAACGTTAGTACGCGCAATATCTCCATAAATATCGAAGATCTCACCCAGCCGGTTCCAGTGTGTGATGATTTTGTTACCGTTAGTTTAAATGGAAACGGATATGCGGATTTACTCGCTGTAGCTGTTGATGCCGGCAGTTTTGACGCCTGTGGAGATGTAGTCGTTGATTTACAAAGAATGGAAGATCCCTGTGGAAATGGTTTTGATACAGAATATCATTCCAAAGTTTCGTTCTGCTGTGCAGATGCCAACCAGGAAAGAATGGTCACGCTGAGGGTAAAAGACGAGGAAGGCAATACCAACTACTGTATGGTAAGCGTACAGGTACAGGATAAATTTACTCCTGTCATCACTTGTCCTGAAGACATCACCATTAGAGATTGCTCCTTCACATTTGATCCTGCAAATCAGGATCTGTATTTTGGTACAGCCAGTTATTATGACAATTGTGACAACAATTATATCACACAAGATTACATCGATCAGAGAAATATGTGCGGCACAGGATTGTTAATGCGCAATTTTTATGTGTATAATGGCGAAATTGCGTTTGATTCCTGTACGCAGACTATTACATTTGTCAATGGTGACCCATTTGATGGGAATGATCCGGCGGATCTGGACTGGCCAGATCACTTTACGGATTTTAACAATTGTGATATTGATTTTCTGGATCCCGAGGATCTCCCTTTGAGGAATAGATACCCGATTATTGCAGAAGATGCCTGTGACCGTATTGGTTTTACATATGAGGATGAAGTTTTTTCGTTTGCTACCAATCAGGCCTGTTTCAAGATCATAAGACACTGGAAAGTACTTGACTGGTGCCAGCAGGATGAAAGCGGTTATCTTACTTGGTCATATGACCAAGAAATAAAAGTCGTAGATCAAAATATTCCGGTTATTACAAGTCCTGTTACCTTACGCGAAGCCTTTTCCCTGGACGCAGAGTGTGATGGTGGGTATATTGAACTGTTTGCTTCTGCTACAGATTGCACGCCTTCAACTGAAATGCGCTGGAAATACACAGTTAAAAATGCTGATGGATCAATTTATGTGACGGGTACCGGAAATGATGCCTCTGGAGAATATCCATTAGGTGATTTCACCATTGAATTTGTAGTGGAGGATAATTGTGGTAATCAGGCATTTACGGAATATCCTTTCCGTGTGGTCAATGTTAAGCCAGCTACTGCGATTTGCATGCGGGGAATTAGCACACAATTAATACCCACAGACAATAATGGAGATGGCAGTCCTGATACAGAACAGGTCACAATACCCGCTTCGGCTTTTAACAACAATAGCTACCACAGTTGCTACCCAGACATGGATCTTGTGTTTAGTTATTCCTCCATTACAGCCAACACTCTAATGACTTTTGACTGTGACGATCTCGGACAGCAAGATATTCAAATGTGGGTAACGGACGAAAATGGAAATCAGACATATTGTGAAACGTTTATTTTAGTTATTGATACTAATGCTGTTTCGATATGCCCCGAAAACAGGTTATCGTTAAAAGGCACTGTCGCGGGAGAAAATGGGCTTGAATTGTCTGGTGCCTCCATAAAACTCGAAGGTAGTGAGATTCCTGCACAAAATACCCAGGAAAATGGAGATTATACTTTTGATGGTATACCTTCAGGTAGTAAATTAAATATTATCCCTTCGAGGGACGGCGATGACGGCAATGGTATTTCTACATTAGATATTGTGTTAATTCAAAGACATGTTCTTGGCATTGAAAAATTAAACAGTCCTTACAAAATGATTGCTGCGGATATCAATAAGGATAATCGAATCAATGCTGTTGACCTGATTGAATTGCGCAAATTAATATTAGGAATAACAAATGGCTTTGTTCACAATGAGAGCTGGAGATTTGTAGAAAAAAATCATGATTTTCCTGACATGGAAAACCCTTGGGCAGGACCATTTCCAGAAAATTGTTCCATCGCAGCACTTATAAAAGATATGGTTGCTGATTTTGTAGCTATAAAAACGGGTGATGTAAACCTGTCGGCTCAATATAATAATATTTACAACCATAATTTGGATACGAGATCTTCTGCAGGCTTCCTTCTAGGCAATATTTCTGTAGAGGCAGGGCAACATATTGATATTCCAGTAAGAGCGGCATTTTCTGGTAGGCTTTATGGTTGGCAGCACACACTCCATCTGTCCGGTGTGTCATATACTGGTATAAAGCCCGGTATCATCCCCATTGCAGAAAATATGCTTCATTTCAATACACAAGGTATGCTTGCTGTCAGTGCAGATTATCCAAAAGGCGTACATGTTTCTGAAGGAGATATTTTGTTTTACATTTCATTGGTTGGAGAAAAATCGGGTGTTTTAAAGGATATGATTTCTACAAGTGATAATATTATCCCAGAGATTTATCTTAATGGAACTCAAACTGTCAAACCACTTACGGTTATGTGGAATGAAGCTGGTGATAGCAATATGTTAAGTCTAATTGGCCAGGCGCCAAATCCTTGGAAAGACAATACAACGATTCGATTTATGCAACCAGAAGCGGGATATACCAAAATAAAAATTAAAGATGCCGCTGGAAGAACAGTAATTTCAGACATAAGTCCATATGAAGCGGGGGAAAACGCATTTACTTTAACCCGGTCAGAAATTCCTCTTCCCGGTATATATGTCATTGAGTTTAGGTTTGATAATCAATTAGTTACGAATAAGTTTGTCGTAATTGATTAACACATATTTTGTTTTTAATGACCTTAAAGAGGCCTTTTTCGGGCCTCTTTTTTTTTGTGCTGTATTAAAATATATGTTGATTACCTGTTTTTTTTATACTTTCGTGATCAGTGAAATTATCCATTATGCCTATTATTTGTTGTTTTATTTTATTGTTGCTACAAGGTGTTGCACATGCCCAATATATTAGTTCTGTTTCATATCCAAATCGTGATGTGCCCAAAGTGGAAGACACTTCAATTACGCAAGTCAGATATGCTGGCCAGATATCTCCGGATAGTTTAAAATCCCTTTTGGAAATCGTCGCGTCATCTGATATGGAGGGCAGGGAAACGGGCCAACCAGGAAATCAAAAAGCTGGAGACTTTCTGGTAAAGAAAATCAGTTCTATCGGTCTTAAAACTGGGCCTAATGAAAGTTACAGACAGCCGGTAACATTTACTTTTTCTAAATGGACTACAAATGAGATATACCTCAACAATACCAAGTATAAGCACCTTTGGGACTATTTGGTCTTCCCTACAGACAATGGAAGTATTGATTTTGATACAGAAGAAATTATATTTTTGGGATATGGCATTGATGATCCAGCATATAGTGATTACAATAATGTCTCTGTTGACGGCAAAGTAATACTCATAAATCGTGGCGAACCCCTAAATAATGATAGTATTTCTTTAATTACCAGGAGTCGCAAATTGTCTACTTGGAGTGACACAGACATGAATCTAAAATTGCTTGCTGCGCGTAAAAACGGTGTAAAAGCTGTCCTAATTATTGAAAATGATATCAAGAAATTACTGGAGGAAAATCGACGTAAAATATTAGGATCTTTTCTGGAACTTGGTGATTTGAAACAAAAAATTTATCCTTATCCCCCTTTTATCTATATTTCTTCAACAATGGCGAAAAATATTATTGGGAAAAAAGATAAACAGATTATTAAGGCACGTAAAAAATTTAGGCGAGGTAAATCTTATCCTGTAATACTTTCCGGCAATTTTAAGATTCATCTGGCTAAAGAAATTTCGCTACTTGAGGGAAATAATATTGTGGGGGTTATTGAAGGGAATACGAAAAAAGACGAATATGTCATTGTAAGTGCGCACTATGACCACCTGGGAAAACGTGGAGATGACATTTTCCATGGTGCAGATGATAATGGATCGGGAACAGTAACCCTTCTTGAGATGGCCCGTATACTTAAAAAGGCTGATGATGAGGGTTATGGGCCAGAAAGAACGGTAGTGTTTCTTTGGGTAACGGGTGAAGAGAAGGGACTATTAGGTTCACGATATTATACAGAATATCCACTTTTTTCACTTGACAAGACCATGGTAAATATTAATGTAGACATGGTGGGACGGGTAGATGAAAAATATGCTCTTGATAGTGCATATACCTATGTTATTGGCTCTGATCGTCTGAGTACAAAACTTCATGAAATCAATGAATCCGTTAACCAGAAATATTGTCAATTGACCCTTGATTATACTTATAACGCTGAAAACGACCCTAATCAATATTATTTTAGATCCGACCATTATAATTTTGCGAAAAATGGCATTCCTGCCATATTTTATTTTAGTGGAACACACAAAGATTACCATCGCCCGTCTGATACTGTAGAAAAAATTAACTATCAGAAAATGTCACTGATTGGTCGATTAATTTTTCATACTTTATGGGAATTGGCAAACCGGTCTGAACGCATTGTTGTTGATGTACCAACAAAATAAAATAATATTTACATGAGGCGTTCTTCTGGGATAAAAGTTTTTGCACCTGCATCTGTATCCAACGTGGCTGTAGGTTTTGACATTTTAGGATTTGCATTAGAAAGACCTGGTGATGAAGTCATAGTGCGCGAAGGAAAGCAACGGGGACTCCATATTACCGCCATTCACGGAAACGAAGCGAGATTGCCATACGAAACACATCTCAATACGGCAGGGTTTGCTGCCAAGAAGCTACTGGAATTTCTGGGAGAACCAGATTGCCCTCTCGAGATGGAGATTTTTAAAAAGATGCCTTTTGGAAGTGGTTTAGGCTCTTCTGCGGCAAGTGCCGTTGCCGGAGTTTATGCAGTTAGTGAATTTTTACGCACAGGGTTGTCTAAGACTGCATTGTTGCCCTTTGCTGTGGAGGCCGAGGTTGTTGCCGATGGTGCCTATCATGCTGACAATGTTGCCCCTTCGCTCTTAGGGGGTATGATTCTGATCAGAGAAAATGAGACTCTTGATGTCAAGCGTATATATGTCCCTTCCGGATTGACCACTGTAATTATTTATCCTAAAATAAAAATTTTTACACGTGATAGCCGAGCTGTCTTATCCGAAACGCTGAATATGACTACTGCCATAAAACAGCAGGGCAATCTGGCTGCATTTGTTGCCGCCATGTATACGGGTGATTTTGAATTGCTTGGTAGATGTCTGCAGGATGTATGGATTGAACCTCAGCGAGCGCATCTCATTCCTGAGTTTTATACGATGAAGGAAGCTGCGTTACAAAGTGGAGCATTAGGCTTTAGTATTAGCGGCGCTGGTCCATCTATGTTCGCCTTAACTCAAAATACTTTTGTTGCCCAGGAAATTGCTGATAAAGCAATAGCCCTATATAAACAGAAAAGAATTGATCTCGAAGTTTTTATTTCTGGAATAAACCAGGAAGGTGCGATAATTTATTAGAGAAGTGCTTTATGCCCTGTTATACCACAAAATCTTCAAATCCTAAATTTTCATATAGAAATGCTATTTTCGACAATATAAGTCCTGATGGGGGATTATTTCTTCCTTATATTGTTGATATGCTACCAGAAAAATATTTAACCAGCCTTAAAGACAAAAGTATTCAGGAAATTGCATTTGATTTATGCTGGTTTTTCCTTAAAGAAGAATTAGACAAACACACCATATTAACTTTAGCAGAGAGGGCATTTTCGTTTGATTCACCATTGGTTTATCTTGATGAACATCTAGCTATATTAGAACTTTTTCATGGTCCAACCTATGCTTTCAAGGATTTTGGGGCGAGATTCTTATCTGAGTTAATGCAGTCATTTAAACCAGATAAAAAAGAAGTGAAAATCCTTGTAGCTACTTCAGGCGATACAGGAGGGGCTGTTGCTTCCGGATTCTATAATAAACCTGGTTTTTCAGTATATATTTTGTATCCGGATGGAAAGGTGTCGCCTTTTCAATTGCGACAAATACAACAATATCAGAACAATATACATTGTTTCCCTGTAAAAGGCACTTTTGACGATTGTCAACAGTACGTCAAAAAGGCGTTATCTGATCAAAGACTTCATTCAACTTATTCCATGAGTACGGCAAATAGTATTAATGTTGCTCGCCTCATGGCTCAAGCTGTGTATTATTTCCGTGCAGTGGCACAATTGAATAGCCAAACACAAGCATCCTTTTACATCCCTTCCGGTAACCTTGGTAATGTTTCTTCCTGTCTACTGGCGGCTAATTTAGGTCTTCCTATGCGTGAAGTGCACATCTGTCAGAATATCAACAACCCCATGTCTTCTTATCTAATGTCAGGCAAATATTTTAGTCGGAATGCAGTACCAACTTTAAGTAATGCAATGGATGTCGGAAATCCAAACAATATAGACAGGGTAATTCACTATATTGGTTCCACGTGGAACAATCAAAATAAAAAATTAACCGGACATACCATATCTGATCGGGTTACAAAAGAAACAATTGTACAATGCCAGGAAAAATTTGATTATTTGCTGGATCCTCATACAGCCGTAGCCGCAGCATCTACCATAAAAAATAAAGGACCGGAAACAAAAATTATACTCGGCACAGCCCATTGGGTAAAATTTAAAGATCAGTTTAGTTTCTATGATAAATTTTCAGAACCTCATGCTTTTCCTGCACCATCATTACCACTGACGCCCATCATTAGGTACGTCCATAAATATGAGGATTTTTATAACATCCTCACCGAAGTTTAGACAACAAAGATTCTTATACATATAGTTTACACAAAATCAATTTACATTTTAATTTAAGTATATAATTTTTATCAATTTTTAAATACATTTGATACAATAACCTATTATTCACCTTTTAATTTTTTTATGATGAACAGTTTTATTAATTTAGGAAAGTACTTATTTGCTCTACCATTTGTCGTATTTGGAATATTTCATTTCATGAATGCAGAAGCCATGGCAGGAATGGCTCCAGGAGGTTCTATTATGGTCTATATAACCGGAGTGGGACTTGTCGCCGCTGGTATAAGCATAATGATAGGCAAGTTTGATAAACTTGCATCTGTATTGCTCGCTGTTATGTTGCTTCTGTTTATTTGGCCACATTACAAAAGCATGGCCACCAATCCGCACGAAATGGGAAATATCCTTAAAAATATTGCATTAGCAGGTGCCTCACTACTATATGCTAGTACTGCTGAAGATAATGCCGTCATAGGATAGTTGAAATATTTATAATATTTAAGAAAGGCCCGAATACAAGAGGGCCTTTTTTGTTTCACGTGGAACAATTTTTTTTATTAAAAAACCATAATTGTCATCTTTTGTTATTACATGAAATCTACATGAGTAAAAAAATCATTTGCACACAAACCATAATGATTATTTTGCTCATCAAAGATTCCATTTGGCATTAAAAACAAATCACACAGCGTGTGATAATCTAAAAATAAACAAATGAATCCTTATCGTCTAATTGTAATTGCTACATGCTTCCTTTTTTCAAATCTCTCTGCCCAATCGAATACAGACCAAAATCCCTTTAGGCAGATGTATGATCTCTTGCCAACACCCAATACTTTCCGTACCTCGGGTGGTGCACCTGGTAAAGATTACTTCCAGCAAAGAGCGGATTACAAAATTGATGTTACGCTAGATGATCAAAACCAAAGAATCTATGGTACTGAAGTGATTACTTTTTACAACAACGCTCCTGAGGACATGACTTATATCTGGCTACAGCTGGATCAAAATCAAATGGCCAAAACATCTGATAGTTATTTGATTGAACAGCATAAGGTTGAAGAACGTATGGAAATTGGTGATGTTAACCGCTGGGAGAAAAATTTTGATGGAGGTTTCAAACTAGATTTTGTACAAGATTTAAAGGGAAAGCCTCTCGTTTATACCATTAATAAAACCATGATGCGTATAGACCTACCCACGCCACTAAAAACTGGTGAAAAATTCTCGTTCCGTATCAAATACTGGTATAATATTAATGACCGCTTCAAACTAGGAGGAAGATCTGGCTATGAATATTTCCCCGAAGATGATAACTATTTATATACCATAGCACAATTTTTTCCGAGAATGTGTGCTTACAACGATGTTGAGGGATGGCAAAATAAACAATTCCTGGGAATGGGTGAATTTACCCTCATTTTCGGAGATTATGATGTGCATATTACAGTGCCGTCAGATCACCTAATAGCTGCTACCGGCGTATTGCAAAATATGCAAGATGTTTTGACCAAAGACCAGCAAGAAAGATACCAACAAGCAGTCAACTCATTTACCCAACCCATTATAATTGCTACGCAACAAGAAGCAGTGTCAAGGGAAAAACAAAGAAGTAAAACCACAAAGACCTGGCGTTTTAAGGCGGAAAATGTGCGAGACTTTGCCTTTGCATCCTCACGAAAGTTTATATGGGATGCCATGAATGTGAAAATGCCTAATGGAAAAACAAGTATGGCAATGTCTATGTACCCTAAAGAAGGAAATCCGCTCTGGGAAAAATATAGTACAAAGGCAGTTGCCCATACACTAGTGACCTATTCAAAATATACCATTGATTATCCTTATCCTGTAGCGTGGTCAATTAATGCTGATCGCATAGGTATGGAATATCCCATGATTTCTTTCAACTTTGGGAGATGTGAAAAAGATGGTACATACAGCGAGAGAATTAAATATGGTATGATTTCCGTAATTATACATGAAGTTGGCCATAATTTTTTTCCCATGATCATCAATAGCGACGAAAGACAATGGACTTGGATGGACGAAGGGTTGAATACATTTGTACAGTACTTAAGCGAACAGGAATTTGAACGCAATTATCCCTCATCCCGTGGAGAAGCCCAAAATATTGTTGACTACATGAAGGGAGACAAATCCAAGATATCTCCTATCATGACCAATTCAGAATCCATATACCAATTTGGAAATAATGCATATGGCAAACCTGCTACAGCTTTGAATATTTTAAGAGAAACCGTTATGGGTCGAGAGTTATTTGATTATGCGTTTAAAGAATACTGTAAAAGATGGGCATTTAAACAACCATATCCTGCTGATTTCTTCAGGACAATGGAGGATGCTTCAGGTGTGGACCTTGATTGGTTTTGGCGAGGCTGGTTTTATACCAATGATCATGTTGATATCTCCATAGCACGCATAGATCATAAAAAAGCAACGCCTAAAGACCCATTACTTCAAGAAAAATTAGCTCAGGAAGCTAAAAAGACAGAAAGAAAAAATATAAGTGCCATCAGAAATGAAACAGCGATAAAAGAAACGTATAATGAGCGGGATACAACGCTAAATGACTTTTATACCCAGTACGATCCAGAACAGGCTGAACCAAGTGAAATAACAGCTTATCGTCAAATGATTTCGAATATGGATTCTGCGGAGGTTGCACTAATGAATACAGATCAGCATTTCTATGAAATTACTTTTGAAAGACTTGGTGGATTGGTAATGCCACTTATATACGAAGTTGTTTATACAGACGGTCGAAAAGAATTAGAAAGGATTCCTGCTGAAATATGGAAAATGGGTGATACAAAAGTCACTAAAGTTATAGTGTCGAATACCGAAATAGAGGAAATTATCCTTGATCCATATCTTGAGACCGCAGATATTGATACCAGTAACAATTATTACCCAAAAAGAGCAACAGAAACTAAATTTGAAGTTTTTAAGCGCAAGAGAACGGGAAATGTAGACAACCCTATGCAAAGGGCTCGTAAAAATAGTGAACAAATAAAACCTTAAAAAAGAGATTCAGATATTATTCAAAAGTAGTAACCCTATCCTTAAGGGTGGTGTAAAAATTGCCAGATTCGACACTTTCAATAAATTCTTCAAGAACTTTATTAAATATACCCGGTCGCTCCATCATGGGGGCATGGCCGGTTTTATCAATCTTTACTAATGTTGAATTTGGTAAAAAATCATGAAACTTCTCACCAACCCAAAGTGGTGTAACACTGTCTTGTATACCCCATACCAACAGTGAAGGATTTTTTATATCCTGCAATTTATCTTCTAAATTATGTCTGATAGCTGATTTTGCCAAAGCTACTATACACATTGCCTTTTTTAAATCATTGACCGTGCTATATACTTCATCCACCAGTTCCTTGGTAGCAACTGCAGGATCATAAAAGACATCCTCAGCTTTCTTTTTAATATAATTATAGTCGCCTCTTTTTGGAAAAGAATTACCCATAGCATTTTCAAAGAGTCCACTACTTCCCGTTAGAACCATTCCCTTTACACGCTCTGGACGCTCTAGCGCATATAACTGAGCGATATGCCCACCCAGACTATTACCTAAAACAAATACTTGCGGATAACCTTTGTAGTCAATAAATTCATTTACATATTCCACCATAGCGGAAACAGAAAGTTTTCTCAATGGAATATCAAAGAAAGGAAGTATAGGAAGCACTACCTTATGTTTTCCTTTAAAATATTCAATGAGTTCTCCAAAATTACTTAGCGTTCCCATCAAACCGTGCAGTAAAACTACCGGTGTTCCAGAATCATCAGATTCGTAATATGTAAATTTACCATCCTGAACTAGATTTTCAGACATAGTTTTGATTTATTTTGTGCAAAATAAGTACTATTTTTTTATTGCTCTTGTGTTTTAGTATAAAAAAATAGATTCACAGCAGACATGATAATAAGTAAAGCGCCTGCCTGGTGCAAAACACCCCAAAATACGGGAACTTCACCCACACTGTAAATTACAGTAATAATACCCAGAATAACTTGTATCAACACAGCAATAAATAATAATATTACAGGATCCTGAAACTGGAAATTTAACCGTTTTCTTTGTATATACACCATTACCAAGGCAAGAATAAATACAATATATGCGGTAGTTCTATGGAAAAAATGAACTACTGCAGGAGCAAACTCATTACCATCATAATTATATAAATTTTCCAAAGTCCAATTATCCATATTTCTCAAAATCTCCGGAAAAAAGGATCCATGCTGCAAAGGCCAAGTTGGGTACACTACGGCAATACGCATACCAGACATCATTCCTCCTAAAAATAGTTGTATACAAAGAAAGGCTATAAACAGATAAAACACCTTTTTAAAAGTATTATTGAAATAATATTCCTCTACACGCTTTCCAAATTCTAACAACCACGTCCACCACAAGTATCCAAAAACGGAAAAAGCTATCAATAAATGAATAGATAATTTATAAGCATTTACCCATGGGCGCTCAATCAAACCACTTGCCACCATAATCCATCCAAAAGTAGCAGCCAAAGCAGCGAGCAGAACAACTACTCCAAGATTGCGTTTCAATTGGGAAGATAGCTGCTTCCTAAAGGTAAAATACACAAAAGGAATGAAAAAGGCGAAACCCATTATACGGGCCCAAAGACGATGTATATATTCCCAAAAATAAATAAACTTAAAATCCTGCATACTCATACCTTCGTTTATCTCTTGATACTGCGGAGTTGTACGATATAAATCGTATTCCTTTTGCCAGTCGCTTTCAGATAATGGAGGTAAAGTTCCTGAAACTACCTCCCATTTGGTAATACTCAATCCGGATTCCGTAAGTCTGGTTATTCCTCCTATAACCACCTGAAAGAAAATAAGTATGAGACCAATCTTAAGCCAAAGTGATACCAAATTTTTCATAAAAATTATTTTTTGGGGACAATGCAAAATTAATAAATAAGATCATCTTGCAGAGATTGTTTTAACCCGACTAATAATAATATAATTTATTATTTATATAAAAATATATTTATTATTAATGCTGTTGATTTGTTGAAAACTAATACTTATTTTTCATTCTCACATTATATTAACATAAATACCCACATTATTTATGCATTATTAAATTCAATTTCAAAATTATATAAATACTTTGTGGATAAAACAAATATCTACATCATATATCATCTGGATAAGTGATAATGTGAAAAAAATGTTATTTTCATCAATATAAAGCTAAAAAAATCATTGTTTCTACATAAAATGAATGAAAAAAAGAAGTTATCATTATTTATTCACACAATAATGTGGAAAACCATTTTTTATAAAAAGCTATAATTTAATTTAATACATATTAATTTAATTATCTATATAAAATTTCAAAAATATAATTCCTATTTCATAAAAATTTAAAGCTTAGGTGTATTCTACGGGATATACAATAAGTAAGATTAATCAAAAATCAACAGATGAAGGTGGTTTTACAAAGAGTTTCAGAATGTAATGTTATTTCAAATGGAATTATTACTGTCAATATCCAACAGGGTATTTTAGTGTTATTAGGTATAGAAACTAATGATACCGAAGATGACATAGAATGGTTGGTAAAGAAGATAACAGAAATTAGAATATTTAATGATCAAGATGGAAAAATGAATCTGTCTGTTAGTGATATAAAGGGTGATATAGCAGTAGTTAGTCAATTCACACTGCATGCCTCGACCCGAAAAGGAAACAGACCATCATATATAAAAGCTGCAAAACCAGAAGAGGCAATACCTTTGTATGAAAAATTTCTATCCAAACTGCAAAAGTCGTTCGGTAAAGTTATTCAGACAGGAATATTTGGTGCCGATATGAAGGTAAATCTTTGTAATGATGGTCCTGTAACAATTATTATAGACAGTAAAAATAGAGAATAGATATATTTACTTTTTCAATGAAGAAAGAAAATTATAAGCAAAAACTAAAGCGCGCCGACAGTATTTCTCTTTTTGGGAAGAAACACAATTATCTTTCAATCAAATTTGTAAATATAGCTATATGGTGCTTACTTGGAACAAATACGATATTATCTGGTCAGAACATTATTGTTAAACCATATTTACAAATGTTAGACACCACATCTGTAACGATAATGTTTGAAACAGATATTGCCACAACAGCTACAATTAATTACGGAATTACACCTTTTTTACTAAATAACAGTATAAATGCAACGGCCCAGACAGGGAATGGACAAACACGAATTTTTACCGGACAAATAAACCAGCTGTCTCCAAAATCTAAATATTATTATAAAGTTGTTCTTGCAAATAGCAACCAAAGCTTGGTTTATCACTTTACTACCATGTCGGCAAACAGGGAAGATCCTGTACAACTTGTTGCTGTTTCAGATGTACAAATGCAAACTTCCAGACCAATGATTTTTCAAAATATCATTGAAAATGGTATTATCCCAGTAGTTGAGCAAGAATTAGCAGGTGGTACCGACGACCTTCATGGCATTATTATTCCTGGTGATTTGGTTCAAAATGGAGGAAATTATAATGAATGGAAAAATACATTTTTTAATAAAACTGAAGCATTGAGTCCTTATGTTCCTATATACCCAGCTTTGGGAAATCATGAATATTACAATAATGGTTTGGGAAATTATTTAAAGTATTTTTCTTTGCCGCTGAATGGTGATCCCTTATATCCTGAGCAATGGTGGTATAAAGATTTTTCTAATATACGTGTAGTTGCTTTAAATTCTAATGCTGCTTCTGCTCAATTAACCCAACAACTAACGTGGTTAAATTTGATTACACAAAGTGCTTGTGCACATGATGATATAGATTTTTTGTTTGTACAGCTTCATCACCCATTCAAATCAGAGTTATGGACACCAGGTGAATTAGGTTTTACGGGCCAGATTATAGAAATATTAGAAAATTTTACAGAGGAATGCCATAAACCTTCTGCACATTTTTATGGCCATACACATGGATATTCACGAGGACAATCGAAGCATCACAATCATTTATGGGTAAATGTTGCAACAGCGGGGGGTGCTATAGATTACTGGGGTCAATATCCAAATCAGGATTATAGTGAATTTAATATAAGTGAAGATGATTATGGTTTCGTTTTTATTAAATCTGAAGCAGGACCAGATCCTCAGTTTTCTATGTACAGATATTCATTTGGAGATGACCAAAACTCACTTGAAAACCAAATCATAGATAGTATCACCATAAAGATGAACGAATATGCACCAGAAAAACCAAAAGCAATTTTCCCCTTCGGACAAAATATTCCACCAAATTGCGTAAATCTGAAAGCATCACAATTTGACGATCCATTAAGTTTTCATCAGGCATCACAATGGCAGGTATCATTATCATCAGATTTTGCCAACCCTGAAGTTGATATTTGGAAACAACATAAAAATTTATATTTCAATGAAGATTTACAGTCTGGTGATGATTTGACTGATGAACAAATTTTGAATTTGACGCCATCAACAACATATTTCTGGAGGGTACGATATAGGGATAAATACTTAAAGTGGTCAGAGTGGTCAGACACTTTGTCTTTTTCAACTGCAGTACAACAAAGTACACCAAATTTATTATTAAATAATGGCGCTGAGTCAGGTTTAAACAATTGGACAGGACAAATAGAATCGCTGACAAATAATGAATGTGGCTCTGTACCACCATATCAGGGAAACCGATTTTTTGCTGTTGGGGGTATATGCTCAGGAGAATCGCCAGTAGGAAACGCATTTCAAAGGATAAATGTATCAGCATATACACAACAAATAGATGGTGGAAATTTTTATGCCCGTTTTAGTGGTTATCTAAGAGCTTATGCAACAAACAACGATTTGCCCGAAATTGCCATAGAATGCTTGGATGACGCTGGAAATATATTGTTGGCGACACCGTACTATGGTAATGGAACGCCTCAATGGCAAAAAGTAGAGCAATCTGTGCTAATTCCAAACTTAACCCGAACAATAAAATTTTTACTCAAAGGGACCAGGCTTGCAGGAACGGATAATGACAGCTATTTTGATGAATTATCACTTTCACTATTTACGCCTGTACCTTGTTTGTCATGTTATGGACATTCGGGAACAGACACGGATCTCGACCAATATTGTGATGATATCGATTGTAATGACAATAATGATTTGATTTTCCCGGGCGCCATTGAAATATGCGATAGTCAAGACAATAATTGCGACGGACATGCAGATTCTGGAAGCATTGTAACCTGGACGGGTAACGGAAATAATCCTAATTGGGAAGACTCATTAAATTGGAATCAATTATTTCCTCCGCTAAGCTGTCAACATGTCAATATAGGAGAAAATAAAATGGTCCAACTTTCTGGATTTTCTATGGCAAAATCACTGGAATTGGGAAATAATAGCAACTTAAATATACAGGTGGATGCAACATTGGTATTAGACCCCCGGCAAGAAAATATCCCCAACATTATGCAAATTTTAGGACAATTTGATAATCAAGGAAGATTGGATATCAAAAATGGGTTAAATAAAGGTATGAATGTTTTTGGGTCCGTCAATAATACTGGAAGAATTTATATACAAAACGTAATTCAAGAAGCTATATTTTTAGAAACAGGCTCGTTACTTCAAAATAGTGGATACATTAAAACCAGCAATTAATTTACTCTCCAGAACGAACGAGAAAATAAAATCAGAATCGTAAATAGTTCGAGTCTTCCTAATATCATCAATAAGCTGCAAATCCATTTGCCTTCTATACTAACAATACTAAAATTCGCTGAAGGATGAAGCTTTCCTATAGCCGGGCCAACATTGCCTAAGCAACTTGCAGAAGCCCCAAGCGCTGTTTCAAAATCAAGCCCTGTTAAGGATAATCCTACTGTACCAATGATAAAAACCAATAGATACACCAACAGGAAAACAAGGATGTGGGTTAAAATTCTAGGAGGTACAATGGCATCATTGATCTTTAGTCTGATCAGTGCTCTCGGGTGAATAATCCGTCTAAATTCGAGGAATGTATTTTTAACGAATACGGTGTGTCTGATAAACTTTATACCCCCGGCAGTAGAGCCAGCACAGCCACCTACAAATAAAAGTAAAAAGAAAAACAAAGTAATCGTAGGGTGCCAATAGGTATAATCAAATGACATAAATCCTGTTGTTGTAATCACAGAAATTAGCTGAAATAGTGCATGCCTCAATGATTCTTCTATATCTCCGGGCCTTGCTAGCTGAATGAAAAAAGTTAATGACAGCGTCACAACAACCGTAAAATAAAGGTAATATCTAAACTCATCATTATACCAAACCTTGTAAAATTTGCCTTTGAAGAAATAATACAATACGCTAAAATTGGCACCACCTAAAAACATAAAAAGCGTGATAATATATTCAATTCCAGGGCTTTTATAAAAAGCAATACTAGCATTTTTAGTGGAAAAACCACCGGTAGATAAAGTACTGAAAGCATGGCAAATGGCATCAAATAAATTCATACCGGCCATCAGTAGAAAAAGCGTACACAATAATGTTAGGAACAGATAAATGTACCACAATCTTTTAGCCGTTTCTTTAATTCTCGGCTGAAGCCTGTCAGCAGTAGGACCGGAAGCCTCTGCAGCAAATAACTCTATACCACCAATTCCGAGAAGAGGTAGTAGTGCAACAGTAAGCACAATAATACCCAAACCACCGATAAAATGGGTCATGCTTCTCCAGAACAGGACGCCGTGAGGCAGAATCTCGACATCATTGAAAATGCTCGCACCTGTTGTAGTAAGACCGGAAGCTGTTTCAAAAACAGCATCTGTAAAACTAGGACAAAAGCCAGAAAAATAAAAAGGGAGCGCACCAAACAAGCACATTAAAAACCAACCAAGAGCGACAATAAGATACCCCTCCTTTTTATTTACATCGGGCTCATTAGAAAACTTATATAATTTAAGAATAATACCGGTAATAATGGTAATCCCACCAGACGTAAAAAATGCCTGGGCATCGCTGGCTTCATATAATAAAGAAACCAAGCCGGTCATCAGCATACATCCTCCATAGAGCACAAGGAGAATTCCCAAAACATTGGATATGGGCTGGAAATTGAATTTCATTTTAACTATATTAATCGCCTTATCGTAACCAAGCTAAAACAAGATTTCTTTTGAGCAAAAAAGATATTTATCTATTATAAAATTTTATCTAAAAATATCTTCGACTTTTGATAACGCATCAGGTAAAGCAAGTATAATTACTTTATCATTCAGTTGCAATTTAAAATCTCCCGTGGGAATAATGTGCTCTTCACCCCTGATCACACTTCCTATGATGGCATTTTCCGGGAATTTCAGATCTCTAAGATTATATTTTGTAATGCGGCTTTCTTTCTGTATAGCGTATTCAATGACTTCTGCATTTACCCCATGAAGACTTGTTATCGCCTCAATAGTCCCCTTTCGAACAAATCGAAACATATAATTTGCTGCTATAAGTTTTTTATTGATCATAGTATCTACACCTACATGTTGAGAGATGTGGGTGTATTCCGTATTATCAACAAGCGCTATAGTTCTCTTGATACCCTCATTAGATGCCAACAAACAGGTGATTATATTAATTTCAGAGTTGGGTGTCAGTGCTATGAAAGCATCCATATCCGAAAGGCCTTCCTCCCGTAATAATTCAATATTAGAGGTATCACCTTTTAAAATTAGAATATTTTTAAGTTCTGAAGCAAATCTTTTACAAACTTTTTCATTGGATTCAACTAATGTTATGTGATAATTATCTTCAAGCAGACGACATACCTGCAATGAAATTTCATTACCGCCAATTATCATAATCCTTTTAATCGTCGTTTGCCGAGACCCAATGGCCGCAAGCAAACCATCCAATTCAGATTTGGGAGAAATAAAATAAATATGATCACCTTTCTGGATTCGGATGCCCGATCTTGGTAAAATAGTTTCATTTCCCCGCAAAATAGCAATGGGATTGTAAGTTACATTTTTGGCTGATTTTATCTCTTCAATACTTTTGCCTATGTAATTGTATTCTTCTTGGATAGTAATACCAACAAGAGATATTTTGCCCCCCTCAAAATCAAAACTGTCCGTAACCTGGCCCGTTTTAATTAGCCGTTCTATTTCCTGAGCCGCAAGGAATGATGGAGAAATAATTTTATCCACACCCAATTCTTGAAAAGTATCCCGAAAGGACCGTTGAAGATTGTCAACTTTATTGATTCTGGCAATGGTTTGCCGGGCACCTAGTTTTTTAGCCAACATGCAGGAAACTATATTATCATTTTCTAAAGTAGTGACGGCAAGAAAAATAGCTGCATTTGACACACCAACCTCTTCCAAAACCTGTAAAGAGGAGGCATCACCAAGTACGGTCATAACGTCCAGGTGGGATTGAGCATAATCTAGGACATCTTGACTGGAATCTACTAAAACAATGTCGTGCTGTGCTGATGACAATAGCTTTGCAAGATGAAATCCAATACCTCCTGCACCGGCAATAACAATCTTCATAAAATATTCAATATCATAAATTCGACATACAAATGTAGATTATTATTGGGTTTTAAAGTGATTTATTATTTAATTATTATGTATGCGGAGACTAATTATTAATATAAATTATTATGGTACAAGGACGCAATAGTACTTATGTTGTGAGGTGGCATCCGCATACATGACCTGCATGATTTATAATATATTTCAGAAATTAATCATCAAAACACGTAATATTGCGTTATAGATTTTAGAAATAAGAAATACACATATGCGTCTGTTATCTTTATATTTCATTATTATATTGGCCGCTTGTAATTCGCGTAAGCAGGTAGAAAATTTTTATGAAAGCGGAAAAATAATGGAACGATTTCATATAACACGAGATAGTATTAAGGACGGACTTTATCAATCCTGGTTTGAAGATGGTAAATTATATGAAGAATCTACTTTTCTTCAGGGAAAACTGATTGGAAATCGAAAAATTTATTTTCCAAACGGTCAGCAAGAAATTTTGGAGACTTATAATGACAAGGGAGAATTGAATGGTCAATACAAGTCATGGTATGATAACGGAAACCTAAAAGCTGAGCAGCATTATGTAAAAAATGTTTTACAGGGTATTTTGAAAACTTATTATCCTGATGGAAAATTAAAAGAACAGGTCACAATGAAGGATAATGAAGAAAATGGTCCATTCACAGAGTATTATCCTAATGGAAAAGTTAGTTGGAAGGGTACGTATCTTCAAGGTGACAACGAATTTGGTTTACTTGAGCACTACGATAGTCTTGGCGTCCTTATAAGGAAGATGAATTGTGATAGTAATGCTATTTGCCGGACAATTTGGAAAAAAGAAGTTCATGAGTAGATTTAAAATAACAGCAAGCTTAATTTTATTCGCCATTTTTCAACTTCATGGACAGATCGGAGGTAAATATATTTATGGTTTCCTCAATTTGCCTCCTTCTGCCAGAATCACCGCTTTAGGAGGTCACCAAATCGCGGTGACAGATCACGAAGTTCAGTTTGCTATGTTAAATCCGGCAGTTTTACAGAAAGAAACCTCAGGGCAGGCATCTTTATCTCATCAGTTTCATTTTGCAGATATTCAGCACACACATGTTGATTACGGTTTTTTAGTCAATAAACCAAAAATTTTTGCTCATGTAGGGTGGACGCAAATGTATTATGGTCAATTTCAGTATTCGGATATTACTGGAAACAGGGACAATACTACCTTTCAGGCAGCAGAATCCGCCTTGACATTAGGTTTAGCCAAGCACTTTGATGATAAATTATCGGTGGGTTCCAACATAAAAACAATTTTCAGTAGTCTCGAAGCCTATAATTCTTTTGGTCTGGTAGCAGATCTTGGATTTTTATATCACCTTGATACAGCAAAATCTGCTACCTTAGGGCTGGTATTCAAAAATCTGGGAGGAGAAATTAATACTTATCACTCCGATAGGGCTCCTGCGCCCTTTGACATACAGCTTGCTTATGCTAAAAAGCTTAAATATTTACCTTTTCGTTTTACCGTTCTTTTACACCAACTGCACCGATGGAATATTCGCTATGATGATCCCAATGTAGCTGCTACAACAAATATTTTTAATGAACAAAACACAGTTAGTCCAGCGGAAAAATTTATTGATAATCTTTTCAGACACGCCTTGTTCAGTGGTGAATTTATACTTGGAAAACGAAAGAATCTGTGGCTGAGGGGAGCATATGCGCACATGACAAGAAGAGAGATGTTAGTTCCTCCTCTCCGAAGTATGTCCGGGTTTTCTTTGGGTGTGGGAATTCGAATAAAGTACTTTCGTTTTGACTATGGTGTAAATTATATGCACCTTGCCGGAGCTACCAATCATTTAAGCCTTTCAACAAATTGGAAAGAATGGCGAAAAAAGCCCTAAAAAAATCTCATTATACACCGAAAGCTGCCTTCACCTTATCTACATAGTCAAGTTTTTCCCAGGTAAAAGTTTCAACTTCTATTTCTTTTTTATTTTGTGACCCATCCTTGAACATTAGTTTCTTAAGTTCCGGAGTTCTACCCATATGACCATAGGCAGCACTGTCACTATAAATGGGTGTTCTTAGTTTCAAACGCTGTTCAATGGCATATGGTCTCATATCAAAGAGATCATAGACTATTTTAGCGATTTCACTGTCGCTCATATTTACTTTAGAAGTACCGTAAGTGTTGACATAAATGTTGGTTGGCTTCGCAATACCAATAGCGTATGACACCTGAACAAGAACTTCCTTACAAATACCGGCAGCTACAAGATTTTTTGCAATATGGCGTGTGGCATATGCAGCAGATCTATCCACCTTACTAGGGTCTTTTCCTGAAAATGCTCCACCACCATGTGCGCCTTTGCCACCATAAGTATCCACAATAATTTTTCTTCCTGTCAACCCGGTATCACCATGAGGGCCCCCAATTTCAAACTTTCCAGTTGGATTGACATGATATGTGATCGAACCTTCAAAGAGATTTCTGATTTGGGCAGGGTATAGTGCTGCAACACGGGGAATGATCTGTTGTACGATATCCCTTTTTATAGTATCCAAAACGATGGTTTCAGAAGGGTCAAACATATCGTGTTGGGTGGATACCACGATACTATCGATTCTTAAGGGTTGATGTGTATCAGAATATTCTATAGTAACCTGAGATTTTGAATCAGGGCGCAAATAAGTCATTTCTTTTCCTTCCTTACGCACGGCAGCAAGAACTTGTAATATTTTATGCGAAATATCCAGTGCCAGTGGCATGAAGTTTTCTGTTTCGTCAGTCGCATATCCAAACATCATACCTTGATCACCGGCGCCCTGATCTTCTTTATGTTCTCTGAATAGAGGAGAGAACACCACAAGAATGCGCCTCAAACATATATTCCGATCGGGTATATCCTATTTTTTTTATCACATCACGAGCAATTTGCTGCACATCAAGATAGGTGTTTGATCGAACCTCTCCTGCTAGAATGACTTGTCCCGTGGTAACCAGCGTTTCACAGGCAACTTTGGAATCGGGGTCAAAGGCAAGGAAATGGTCAACCAAAGCATCGGATATCTGGTCAGCGATTTTATCCGGGTGGCCTTCTGAAACGGATTCTGATGTGAATAAATAAGGCATAATATATTTAGTTTCTGTTTTTAAAAATGTTTGCAAATTTACAACAATCCCAATAAAAACCTTTTAAGGACAGACATAAAACGCTCAGATCATATTTTCGGGTTTTACCCAAGCATCAAACTCTTCCGAACTCAAATAACCCAGACTCACTGCTGCGTGTCGTAACGTTGTATTTTCTTTGTGTGCTTTTTTGGCAATTTCTGCGGCTTTATCATATCCTATTTTTGTATTCAAGGCGGTAACGAGCATAAGAGAATTTTCCAGATTGTACTGTATGCGCGATAGGTTAGCCTCTATGCCTACCGCACAATGTTCGTTAAAACTCAAACAAGCATCACCAATCAGATTGGCAGACATTAAAAAATTGTAGATCATAACAGGCTTGAAAACATTGAGCTGGAAGTGGCCATTCATTCCACCGATATTGATAGCAACATCATTTCCCAGCACTTGGGTCATAGCCATAGTAAGGGCTTCAGACTGAGTAGGGTTGACCTTTCCGGGCATGATGGAGGATCCGGGCTCATTTTCAGGAATAGTGATTTCGCCAATACCACATCGGGGTCCCGAAGCCAGCATCCTAATATCATTGCCTATTTTCATCAGGGATACGGCAACGGTTTTTAGAGCACCATGCGCTTCCACTATGGCGTCATGTGCCGAAAGACCTTCAAATTTATTTTTCCCGCTCACAAAAGGAAGACCAGTTATCGCAGCAATCTTTTGGGCAACCAATACATCGTACCCTTCTGGCGTATTGAGTCCGGTACCAACAGCAGTTCCACCTAATGCAATTTCTGATAGGTGGGCGAAGCTATTTTTAATGGCGGCAATACCAAAATCCAATTGAGCCACATAAGCACTAAGTTCTTGACCGAGCGTAAGTGGTGTAGCATCCATAAAATGGGTTCTTCCAATTTTTACCACATTCATAAATCGCTGTGACTTTTCATGAAGGGTATGTCTGAGGGTTTCAAGCCCCGGTATCGTTACACTGGTTAGAACGCGGTAAGCCGCAATATGCATTGCCGTAGGAAAAGTGTCATTTGAAGACTGAGATTTATTGACGTCATCATTTGGATGCAGATATTTTTTTTCGTCCAATAAATGACCTCCATTTAAAACGTGTCCACGATATGCAATTACTTCATTGAGATTCATATTGGACTGTGTTCCTGAACCGGTTTGCCAAACGACCAGAGGAAACTCTTCATAAAGCATTCCATCAAGTATTTCCTGGCATACCTTTTCAATGAGCGATTTTTTCTCTTGAGACAAAACACCAAGATCCGCATTGGCTTGAGCCGCGGCCATTTTTAATATCGCAAAAGCATCAATAATTTCCTTTGGCATTTTGTGCCCGCCAATTTTAAAGTTTTCAGAAGAACGCTGCGTTTGAGCGCCCCAATATCTCTCAGCAGGAACATCTATATAGCCCATGCTGTCTTTTTCTTTTCTATAATTACTCATATGACTAAAAAAAATTGGTTAAAAAATCACTTTATGCTTTTTGATTTATTGTACAATGGAAGTAAAATCAGAAATAAAAACCCAAAAATGACATTTACCCCGATCTGAATGGAGAAAAAAACAATATTTGCAAACGCAAATGCGTCGCTACCGGACACACCATACATACCCAGACTTTCTCCTACCAGCA
>JAUMBJ010000149.1:0-1542 GCA_032115755.1 Saprospiraceae bacterium | reverse complement strand
AAATACTGGATTTATGTGCTGCACCTGGAGGAAAAAGTTCATTAATTGCCGCCTATTTAAAAGGACAGGGACTACTGGTGTCCAACGAAGTTATAAAAAGCAGGTCACAAATTTTAAGACAAAATATAGTTAGGGAAGGTTGGTCAAACATCATTGCTACATGCAATGATCCTGCAGATTTTAAAGTCCTGGGATCTTATTTTGATGTAGTTTTTGTGGACGCACCATGTTCTGGTGAGGGCATGTTTCGGAAGGACAAAAATGCAATTGGTCATTGGAGTATTGACGCTGTGCAGCAATGTACTATGAGACAAAAGCGTATTTTGAGTGATATTTTTCCTGTGGTTAAGCCGGGCGGGTATATTGTGTATAGTACGTGCACTTTTAATGAAGAAGAAAATATCCGTCAGGTGTCATGGATGACAAAAGCGCATGCTTTGAAAAGTATCCCAATGGATATTTCTCATTTTTCAGGTATAATTCCTATGTATCTTGATGAATGTATCGGTTATCAGTTTTTACCCCACCGAACACGTTCAGAAGGGTTTTTCATATCAATTTTACAAAAAGGTAATGAGGAGCAATCTTCTTCAAATATAAAACCTAAAAAAACAATAATGCGAGCCACTAAGGAAGAACAGTCATATTTCAAATCCTGGAATATTAATAAACTGAATGGAATTTATAAAAATCATTTATCGAAGTTGATGTTTTTTCCTGAAAAATATGTTGCTGATGCCGAAAAAATGTTAAGCAGCCATTATGTTATACATTGCGGACTTGAAATTGGAGCCATTAAAGGCATAGATTTGGTCCCTTCCCACGAACTTGCCTATTTTCCGGAAACGAAAAACTTTTTTAACGTTTGGCAGGTATCTAAGGGCGAAGCACTTAAATTTTTAAAAAAGGATATTTCAGATACTTCAAACCTCACTCCAGGGTGGCAACTGGTTTGTTACGGGGGGAATGGAATTGGGTGGATAAAAAACATTGGTACGAGACTCAATAATTACCTGCCCCAGGAGTATGCTATAAGGATGTCATTGAATAACCTTGGAGCAGATTTCTGATCCATAAATTAGGTAATTTTGCAGTTAAATTTAAGAATAAAAATGCCACGAAAACAGTTAGGTGTATTTATAATACTGATGTTTCCAATGCTATTATCAGCGCAGGTCTTCGGGAGGATTACAGATTCAAGCGGCATTCCTTTGCCATATGCTTCAGTATATGTGGATGGAACGACTATCGGTACAGTGAGCAATGAAGATGGTCATTATGAATTGAACTTGGAGCGAAAGGGAAAATACACTATTGCTTTTCAATATATTGGTTATCAAAGAAAGGATATTACTATTGATTATAAGCTAACACCGTTGCCATTAAATGTGGCACTAGCGGAAGACCTTCTTATGCTCGAAGAGGTTGTTATTGCTGCAGACAGAGAAGATCCTGCATACAGAATCATTCGCGAAGCTATTAAAAAAAGGTCGTTCCATAAAAGAAAAATTAAAAGTTATGAAGCTGATTTATATGTTAAGG
>JAUMBJ010000148.1:0-4096 GCA_032115755.1 Saprospiraceae bacterium | reverse complement strand
AGCATACCTATAATTTTATATAAAGCAGCGTTTTCAAAAATCCAATTGACGTGGATGCCAGAATAATCTTTCGAAATCTTTCACATAATTATCAATTACAATCACACCTTCTGATTCCAACAATTTACTCATAAGCTCAGGAGGATGAAAAAACATCCGGCCTGAAAGTTCTCCTTTTCGATTAACTACTCTATGTGCTGGTACAATTCCACGTTGATTTCCGAGATTATTTAATGCCCACCCCACCATTCGCGCAGATCCAAGGGATAAAAAATCAGCAATGGCACCATACGTACTAACTCTTCCTTCGGGTATCAAACACGTCACATCGTAAACCTGCTGAAAATAATGCCCATTTATCATGATATAGCTTACTTTTGTACAAAAGTAGTGAATATGTCTAAGATACATATCATGGCAAGTCATGTCAATAATTTAACAGATGCGCGTTATTTTGCATCATGGGGCACGGAATTTATAGGTTTTTGTAGGGATTTTCAACATATTGATTACTGTAACGATGATCGAATAAGAGACATGATTCAATGGCTGGAAGGACCAGCATTCCTAATGGAATTTAATTCAAATATTGAAGAAGAGACTATATCTACCATGCAGCAGGTAACTGGTATTACTAATATTAGAATTCCTTCTTCACTTCCGGAATTTTTTGCAGATTATCATGATTTTAATGATAATAATTACACAATGTCAGAAATCATTATCTCCTCTACAGAAAAAAAATATCCTGCTATCACAATTCCAGGACAATATAGCAGTATACCAGAAGAGACATGGGAGGCCCTAAAGAAATTTTCACATGTCCAATCATTTTTTCTAGAATTAAATTGGCAAAGCGCTGATGAGGTCTATGCCATTAACAGGAAATTTTTACCATATGGACTTATTTTTCAAGGATCAAATGAAGAAAAAACAGGTATGAAATCTTTTGATGTGCTTGATGATTTATTGGCTGCCATTCAAGATCTAAATGAATAACATCTATAATACCATTAATTCAATATGTCTGATAAAAAATTGTTTTTACTAGATGGTCACGCTTTAGTTTATAGAGCTCATTTTGCTTTTATAAGTAGGCCATTGATTAATTCAAAAGGTATCAATACCTCTGCTATAACGGGTTTTGTGAGAACATTATGGGATCTCATTATCAATCAGAAACCAACGCATATCGCAGTTGGATTTGACCCTTCTGGCGATACATTTAGGCATGAATATTTCCCTGACTATAAAGCCAATAGAGATGCTCAACCTGAAGATATTTCGATTGCAATGCCTTACATTCACCGTATTGTAGAAGCATTTAACATTCCTGTGATAATGGTCAATAATTACGAGGCTGATGATGTCATTGGGACTATAGCCAAACAGGCTGAAAGCGAAGGGTTTAATGTATATATGGTGACTCCTGACAAGGATTATGCCCAACTGGTTTCACCTCATATTTATATGTACAAACCAAGTCGCCAAGGGAATGGAATTGAAATTCTTGGCGAGAAAGAAATACTGCAAGATTGGGAAATTGAACGTGTTGACCAAGTGATAGATGTCCTTGGCCTCCAAGGTGATAGTGTTGACAATATACCAGGAGTGCCCGGTATAGGGCCTAAAACCGCAGTAAAGCTTTTGAAAGAATTTGGAAGCCTGGAAAATATTCTGGCCAATACAGATAAACTTCAGGGTAAAATCAGGGAAAATATCGAAAAATACGCCGATCAAGCTATTTTATCCAAAAAACTGGCTACCATAGATGTAAATGCCCCGATTCAATTTGATGCTTCCAAATATACCATCGACCCAATCAATAAAGAGGAACTATCAAATATATTTTTAGAATTGGAATTCAGAACTCTAGCTCAACAAATAATTGGACAGAGTCAACCACTTAAAGCAGAGGAAAAAAATACATCAAGTCAGGTAGTTCAAGGGTCATTGTTTGATGATCCCGTCACTGGAGCATCTCCAATGCCTCACTTTGAAGCCGAAGTCAAATATACTGTAGCTTCAAAAAATATTGAAAATACTCCTCATCAATACATCCTCATAGATCAAGTAAATGACGCAGAAAAACTAGCAATAAAATTAAAATCTGCAAAAGAGATTAGTTTCGATACCGAAACTACAGGAATTGATCCTCAAAGGGCTCAGTTGGTAGGGTTGGTATTTTCCATAACGCCACATGAGGCCTACTATGTGGGCATACCTGAGGATCAGAGACAGGCCATAAAAATTGTAGAAATTTTCAAGGAGGTACTGGAAAACGATCAAATCAAAAAAATAGGACAAAATATTAAATTTGATATGACGATTATGAGATGGTATGGCGTAAGGCTGCGAGGCATCTTGTTTGATACCATGATTACCCACTATCTCGTAGAACCAGATTTAAGGCATAAACTCGACTATCTTGCAGAAACATATCTGGATTATAAGATGATTCCCATTGAAGATCTTATAGGAAAAGGTGGAAAGAATCAGCTCTCTATGAGAGATATAAGTGTGGAAAAGGTAAAGGAGTATGCAGGAGAAGATGCTGATTTCACGTTGCAATTGAAATCAGTCATGGAAAAGATGCTGGAAGACAATGAACTAACCAACTTGTATTACAATATAGAGGCGCCATTGATCCATGTACTTTGTGATATGGAATTTGAAGGTGTTAATATAAATGCTTCATTTCTAAATGATTATTCAAAGGATCTTGAAATACTCATACAGAATAAAGAAAGAGAAATATACAAAAATGCTGGTTTTCATTTCAATATAGCTTCCCCAAAACAAGTAGGAGAGGTACTTTTTGACAGACTCAAAATTCCGTATAAATGGAAAAAAACGAGTTCCGGGCAGTATTCGACTGACGTAGAAAAATTGAATGAACTTGCAGGTGAACATCCGGTTATTGATGCTATTCTTGATCATAGAAAATATACTAAGCTTAAATCAACCTATGTTGATGCTTTGCCACAGATGATCAATCCAAAAACAGGGCGTGTTCACAGTAATTTCAATCAGGCAAGAGCGGCCACAGGCAGACTGAGTTCAGAAAATCCTAACCTTCAGAATATCCCTATACGTGATGAAGCTGGAAGAGAAATCCGAAAAGCATTTATTCCAAGAGATAATAATCACATCATTGTAGCAGCCGATTATTCGCAAATTGAACTGCGTCTAATTGCAGAAATCAGTAACGATGCATCCATGCTTGAAGCATTTAAAAGCGGAAATGATTTTCATAAAGCTACCGCAGCCAAAGTATATAAAGTTAATATTGATGATGTTACTGATGAGCAACGCAGACATGCAAAAACAGTTAACTTTTCCATTATATATGGAGCTGGAGCACAAAATTTGTCCAGACAATTGGGTATTTCAAGAGTTGCCGCATCAGAATTGATCAGCAATTATTTTAAAGAATTTCAGGGTCTGAAAAATTACATGGAAGAAATTGTAAAATTTGCCAGATCACATGGGTATGTGCAAACGTTACTCGGAAGGAGAAGAAATCTAAGGGATATTAATTCACGAAACAGATTAGCCGCCTCCAATGCAGAACGTATGGCCATCAATACCCCGATTCAAGGTACTGCAGCAGATATGATTAAACTGGCCATGATTCAGATTCATGATGAACTTAGAAAGCGTCAGTTGAAATCAGTGATGATTATGCAGGTTCATGATGAACTCGTATTCGATGTTTTTAAGCCGGAATTGGAAGAAATGAAAACCTTAATTGATTATCATATGAAAAATGCTATTCCAGGATTACAAGTGCCCATCCTCGTTTCTGTAGGTACAGGGGAAAATTGGTTGGAAGCCCATTGATTTCAAATGATATTTATTATACAATACTGCATGAAATCGACATGAGTAAAAAATCATTAACATACAAACCACAATGATTATTTTACTCATCAAAGATTCCATGTGGCATTAAAAAAGATTCACAAAGAGTGTGATGAACTAAAAATAAACACATGAAATCGACATGAGTAAAAAAATCATTTGCACACAAACCACAATGATTATTTTGCTCATCAAAGATTCCATTTGGCGTTAAAAACAAATCACACGGAGT
>JAUMBJ010000147.1:1436-8510 GCA_032115755.1 Saprospiraceae bacterium | reverse complement strand
TGGCTCTGATAGCTACATTCGTATTTTTATATCGAAGAAATTTACTTAAAATTCCCAGATTTGTAAAGTCTGATCTTGATGGATGGCCAAGACTAGACGCAAATCTTATATTAGTTGGCGAAGTCTTACTTGTAATAGCCATTTTTACAATGAATGGATCGGACGAGGTGCTTCAAAAATTAGACGCACAACACTATCCGAATACAGGAAATGTGCTTATAAGCGGTTGGCTTGGTCCAGCTATTTTTGATGGATTTAGTATGCAGACGCTTATGGTACTTGAACGTTTAGGTTGGTGGATGCATCTTATTATTGTGTATGGCTTTATTTTATATCTCCCGCACTCTAAGCATTTGCATATCTTCTTTGCTTTTCCAAATGTTTATTACTACAACGGAAAACCAAGAGGGGAGATGGCGAATATGCCTGAGATAATGCATGAAGTAAAAACTATGTTGGGTATTCCGTCAGAACAAAATGCACAAGTATCTGCCAGCATGGAGTTTGGTGCTAATGATATTTTTGGATTGTCATGGAAAAATATCCTGGATTCCTATTCTTGTACCGAATGTGGAAGATGTTCATCTGTATGTCCAGCAAATCTTACAGGTAAAAAGTTATCACCCCGAAAGATTATAATGGCAGTTAGAGACCGAACAGAAGAAGTTGGAAAAAATATAGGAACTCAATCAAAAGAATTTTATAAGGAAGGTAGTGATCAGACTGAAAAACTCTCTTCAAACAATTATTATGATGGAAAAAGCTTATTTGAATATATTTCGAGAGAAGAAATCCATGCTTGTACTACCTGTCAGGCTTGTGTAGAAGCATGTCCGGTATTAATTAATCCGCTAGAGCCTATTTTGGAAATGCGTAGATATGAAATTTTGACGGAATCAGCCGGACCTGGTGAGTGGATTCCAATGTTTACAGCTATGGAAAATAGTGGAAGTGTTTGGCAAATGCCTATTGCTAGAGATAACTGGAAAAATGAATTGGCTAATTAACATAGCAGAAATTAAGAAATCCAATTATGAAATTATATCTGCCCAATAATAAAACCATATAACACATTTTAGGAGAGATTAAAAATTTTTTCGAAGGGTTGAAAATAAAAAAGAAACAAATTCGATTATGACGCACATTAAAACCATGTCTGAATATGCAGCTGAAGGTCAGACTCCTGAGGTTTTGTTTTGGGTAGGATGCGCTGGCAGCTTCGATGCGAGAGCGCAGAAAATAACCAAAGCTTTTTGCCAGTTGCTTGAGCGGGCAAATATATCTTATGCCATTCTGGGCAATGAAGAGCAGTGTACTGGAGACCCTGCTAGAAGGGCAGGTAATGAATTTGTGTTCCAGATGCTGGCTGTCCAAAATATTCAGGTTTTAAATATGTATGAAGTAAAAAAGATAGTGACTGCTTGTCCGCATTGCTTTAATACACTAAAAAATGAGTATCCTGCTTTGGGAGGTCAGTATGAGGTAGTTCACCATACTCAATTTCTTCAAGAATTATTGGACACCGGGAAGTTGAAAATTGAAGGTGGATCATTTAAGGGACGTAAAATTACATATCATGATTCTTGTTATCTTGGTAGAGTCAATGGAATTTACGAAGCACCGAGGGAAATATTAAAATTTTTAGATGCGGAGCTTATAGAAATGAAAAGATGTAAAACAAATGGATTATGCTGTGGGGCAGGTGGTGCACAAATGTTTAAAGAGGATGAGCCTGGTAAAAAAAGAATAAATTGGGAGAGAGCGGAAGAGGTAACAGGCAGTGGTGCTTCGATCGTAGCTGTTAATTGTCCTTTTTGTACAACCATGCTTACCGATGGGATGAAAGCACTTGACAAGCAAGATGATATTATGGTACTTGATATTTCTGAAATGATTGTTCAAGCAATTTTATAAAAAATTAAATGTACAATGCTAAAAAGTTTTGACGAAATGCCTGCCCAAGCGAGGGTTTGGATTTATCAGAATACCAGGAAAATAGATGGATCGTTATTGCCTGCAATAAGACAGTCTATTCAGATATTTCTGGAAAGTTGGACTAGCCATAACCAGGCCCTTTGGGCAGCAGGAGATGTGCTTTATCAAAAATTTATTGTTATAATGGCAGATGAAAGTAAAGCGGGAGCCAGTGGTTGTGCGCTTGACCGTGCAACTCATTTTATCGAACAATTAAATCAGCAATTTGAATTGAATTTGTTTGATAGAACTCAGGTTGCCTATTTGAGCAATGATACAATACACGATATAAAAACTGCTGAGCTGCAGGAGCTTAGGCAAATGTATAGAGATCATAAAATTGATCATAATACATGGGTATTTGACAATTTGGTTGCAACTAAGGCCGAATTTGAAAACAATTGGATTAAGGCATTAAATAAAAGCTGGCACAAAAGATTCACTATATAATACCTTCTTGTATGAGGGATTGGCATTTGGCTAGGAAAAGGAAAAGTAAATGAATGACAAATAAAAAAGGTGATACGTTTATGCGCATCACCTTTTTTTATTAGATATAATTATAACTTTTATGCCACATTTTTTCCTATGAATCTAGAAACTGCTTTGTGTACCTTATCAATAACATCATAGTTGATATTATAGATATGCCACTTTCCTGTAACCTCAACAGACACAACCCCAGACATTCTCAATATTTTCAAATGCTGTGAAGTAATACTCTGTTCAATTTCGAGACTACTATAAATCTTGTTAACGTTAATAGACTTATGCTGATCAATGTAATCCAGAATCTTAAGTCTTAGAGGATGAGCCAAAGCCCGCATTAATTCCGACGAGTAATGTAATTTATCACTGTCGAAAACTACTTTTGTACTTTTCATACGTGTTTCTTATTTTGATATTAAATGACCTTAATACAAAGGTGAAAAGTTTTTTTGTATTGACCAAATAAATATTAAAAAAAAATTTAATTTGATCTAACTTTCAGGCTAGGCCTCAAATAATACTGAAAATAAAAAATACGAATGTTAAAGTATAATCATAAACCTCTGTAGCTCAGATTGGTGAAATTAATGATTGAAACTATAAGTTTAGCTCGTTAAATCTTCAACAAGGGTTGAAATCTGCCCTAATCTTTCTTTGTCCAAAGAATAGTAAATAAACTTGCCCTGTCTTTCTGTTGCTACGACACCAGCTCTTCTCAAAATAGCGAGGTGCTGTGACGCTACGGATTGTTCCAGACGCAATTTGATGTAAATATCAGTTACGGTCATAGTATCACCATCCTCAAGAAGGTCGATAATTCTTTGTCGGAGTTTGTGGTTTACAGCGCGTAAAACTAATACTGCTTTTCTCAAGTCAGCATAGTCTAACTGTACCTCTTTACCTCCTTTCTTAAGAGTAACTGTTTCGTTTTTCTTGTTCCTCATACGAAAAAATTTATTGTATCACTGAATTACCGTGATAAGTCCAATAACCGTACCAATTTTTAACAACTTATTAAAATAGTTTTTTTTTCTTAAATATAGCTTAAGACTATATATATAACCAACTGAAAAATAGGGATAAAAGTTCCTGAAAAATGTATAATTTATTTTTTTGATTGGGTTATGTTTGGAGCTTTGTAATAGTAGGGGACTGCGTAGGCAATATTTTCAAATTGTTTTGAAAGAAATTTGTAGAAAGCCTCTTTTCCCATCATTTTGGCTGATGTTTCAAAGCTTCCATATAGCACATTTTCCTGGTGAAAATTAGCTTGGAATTTTGGTGCGCCATTACCCGTAACTACAATATTTTTAAATGATGTATTTATAGATTGCATAAATTCGTCATCAAGTATGATCGCTTTTTCAGGATATATTTTGTGGCCTACATTGTTAAATATAGCAGCATAAACCTCCATTCTACGAGCATCAATCATAGGTATTATCAGTGTTTTTTCTAAAATCTCCATATTTTGTATTGCACCTTTTGCCAAAATATCCAGGCTTGGAATAGTGATCAAAGGAATATCAAGTGCAAAACACAGACCTTTTGCAGTTGACATTCCTACCCTTAAACTTGTATATGAACCAGGTCCAAGGCTTACCGCAACTGCAGCAAGGTTTGCAATATCTTTACCTGCCTGATCAAAGCACTTTTTTATTAAAATCGTAATTATTTCTGAATGTTTGTTGCCTTCATTATTTTCGGCCAAGGCAATCAATTGGTCGTCCAAAAACAACGCCACTGAACATATTTCAGTGGAACTTTCTATACAAAGAATCAAATGGTTCAAGCTTAGATTTTAACGCCGTTATTATTTCTTGAGTAACTTATTATACTGGCTTATATCATTCAAGATGCTAACTGCTTCTTTGACTTCGGGGTCTTTTTCCAAATTATATCTGACTTTACCAGATTGCAAGTAATACCTCGTTACGATTTCTTGTTCGATTTCTCGTGTAATTTCATTTCTGTAAATATCCCAGAATCTTTTCTTTTCAGCAATCACTTTACCTTTTATTAGAGTTATTTCTGCATCAAGCGCAAAACTTCCTTGTTTTGATGCAGCATTTTGGAGCTGATCCAATATTTTTTCCGTTTCGGTATCAAACTTAAAGTTGGATGTATTTACATATGCCAAAAAAGCATCATAATCTTTAAATTGATATTTTTCGGGACTACTGATGGAATCTTTATTGCTAATAAATTGAGTAACGAAATTAAAGATGACGTGTTTTTCAAGTAATGCTTTTGTCAACTCACTGTGCATTGATGGTTCCAGTTTAATATCTGGGGTGATGCCACCACCATCGAGTACTAAGCGGCCATTTTTAGTTTTGAACTTTGAACGCTGGCTATCGGGGATATCTTTGGGCTGACCATTTTCGTAGGCAACGCTCTGAATACATCTGCCGCTAGGTATATAATATTTTGATGTAGTTAGTTTAAGTACAGAGTTATATCCTACGTTTTTTGTATTTTGAACTAATCCTTTCCCATAGGAACGTTGTCCAATGATGATACCTCTGTCCATGTCCTGGATTACGCCAGAAACAATTTCTGAGGCAGACGCTGATTGCTTATTAATGAGGATTGCTAAAGGAATTTGTAAATCTACCGGGTTTTGTGTAGTTTTAAAAGATTGATCCCTGTCTTTGATTTTTCCTTTTGTTGTCACAAGAACTTCTCCTTGGGGCAGAAAAATATTACATATTTGAATGGCTTCATGCAATAATCCTCCTCCATTATCCCGCAAATCGAGGATAATTCCTTTTATCTCCGGGTGATCTTCTTTTAGTTCTTTATAGGCCTTTATAATATTGGCAGATGCGTTGGCTGTAAATGTAGTCAGTGAGATATAACCTATCTGGTTATTGACCATACCATAATAGGGTACATTTGGAATATTGACTTCGCCGCGTGTTAGTTTTACATTTTCCGCTGCTTTACCTGGTTTTTTTATAGTTATGTTGACTTCAGTGCCAGGTACTCCTCTCATAATTGCACTAATCTCATCAAAATTTTTGCCGGTAAGAGACGTACCATCTATTGAAAGGATCTGATCACCGGCTTTAATTCCGGCTTCTATAGCTGCGCCTCCTTTGTATGGTTCGAGTATAGTGCAAATGCCATCAATCATTCCTACTCGAGCGCCTACACCTTGATATTTTTCATCCTGATTGATACGATAACTCTCCACCTGTGATTCAGACACAAAATTTGTATAAGGGTCGAGTGATCCAAGCATTGCATCAATTGCAGTTTTCATTAGAATACCCGGATCCAGTTCATCCGCAAAATTGGTATTTAGTTCCTTGTAAACTTTTATAAAAATCTCCAGATTTTTGCTTATTTCAAAAAGCTTATCCTGTTGAAATTTTGATGAAGTAAAACCAAAAATTGTCAGGCAAGCCACACCTATTAAAATATATTTTTTCATTTTTGTAATGCTTATAGTTGTAGAGGTTCTTTTAAGAAATGTACAATTTTTTTTGTAAGTAATTCGGGCTGATCTGCATGTACCCAATGGCCTGCACCATTAATAGTTGTAAATGTAGCATGGGGGAATTTTATACTAATATCGGGCAAATCACTTTCTAATATATAGTCTGATAATTCTCCTTTAATAAATAGTGTTTGTGTCTCCACCGGATATGGAATATTTACTTCCTTGAGTATCTCTGGGTAAAATTTATACAGCAAAGGTAGATTCATCTTCCATTCGAGTAATCCGGAATCCTTTTCCCTGGTGAGGTTTTTCATCAGAAATTGGACGACCCCTTCATTTGTCAATTTTGCTTTTAAAATTTGATAAATTTCATCGCGTGAAGAAATGGCACGAAGGTCGACATTTAGAAGTGCTTGGAATATTTCCTGGTGTCCTCCAGAATATGCTTTGTAACCAATATCGATAATCACCATTTTTTTTACAATATCTGGATAATGGGCTGCAAATTGCATAGCAGTTTTTCCACCCATACTATGGCCAATGACATTTGTATGATGCAGCCAGTGTTCCATACAGAAATCGTGTAAATCTTCTGATAGCACATCATAAGAAAATTCATTAGTTCTTGGAGACTTCCCATGGTCTCTCTGATCGATCAAATAAACCATAAAGTCTTGATCAGCAAGACTTTTTGCAAGTAGTTTCAAGTTGTCGAGCATGCCAAAAAGCCCATGAAGTAAAATAACGGGTTCTCCCTGGCCAATAATTTTATGATTTAATTTTACCATAGAGGTATTAATCATGAAAGTTTCCTTAACTTAAATACACTTTTTATTGTTTTTGTTTTGAATGTCGTTTGCTGAATTCTAATGACCATTAAAATACTTGTTAAATACCATAATTTTAAAAAATGGTTTTTCAATTAACTTCACAATATGTACCTACTGGCGACCAGCCCAAGGCAATTGAGCAGCTTGTAGAAGGCATAAAAAATCATGAAAGATCGCAAGTTCTATTAGGTGTTACTGGTTCAGGGAAAACCTTTACTATGGCAAATGTAATCCAACAACTTGAAAGACCAACACTCATACTTACGCACAATAAAACGCTTACCGCGCAGCTTTATGCCGAAATGAAAGCATTTTTTCCGGAAAATGCGGTAG
>JAUMBJ010000147.1:0-1426 GCA_032115755.1 Saprospiraceae bacterium | reverse complement strand
TTCCTACTATGATTATTACCAGCCTGAAGCATATATAACACATTCGGATACTTATATTGAAAAGGATTTGCAGATCAACGAAGAAATTGATAAGCTGAGACTAAGAGCTACCAGTTCTTTGCTTTCAGGTCGCAGAGATGTTATCATCGTATCATCTGTATCTTGTATTTATGGTATGGGAAATCCTGAGGATTATAAAACAGGTATTATCAGGATTCAAAAGGGAATGCGAATTTCCAGAAATGCTTTTCTGTACCAGTTGGTGCAGAGTTTATATTCTAGAACTGAAACTGATTTTAAGCGAGGAACATTCAGGGTTAGGGGAGATACTGTTGACATCAATCTGCCATATCTTGATTTTGGATATCGTATTATTTTTTTCGGTGATGAAATAGAATCCATTGAGCAGCTTGAATTATCGAGCGGCAAGCGTATAAAAGCTCTTGAATTTGCTGCAATTTTTCCGGCTAATCTTTATGTGGCTCCTAAGGATCGCCTTCAGATGGTAATTAGGCAGATTGAAGATGAACTCAAGGGACATGAAGATTTCTTTAATGCCGAAGGCAGATATATTGAGGCCCAGCGTATTCGAGAACGGGTAACATTTGATTTAGAAATGATTCGGGAATTGGGATATTGTAATGGTATTGAAAATTATTCCAGATTTTTTGATGGCAGGGCCCAAGGTACAAGACCCTTTTGTTTACTAGACTATTTTCCTGATGATTTTATCATGTTTATTGATGAAAGCCATGTCACTATCCCTCAGGTAAGGGGTATGTGGGGTGGTGACAGGGCCAGAAAATTGAACCTGGTCAATTTTGGATTTCGACTTCCTTCAGCCATGGACAACAGACCTCTTAGTTTTGAAGAGTTTCAGTCTGTAATCAATCAGGTAATTTATGTAAGTGCCACTCCGGGAGAATTTGAATTTACCGAAACGGAGGGATTGGTTGTGGAACAAATTGTCCGGCCGACAGGATTACTGGACCCACCGGTGGAGGTACGTCCCAGTATCAACCAGATTGACGATTTATTGCATGAAATAAGAATTAGAATTGAAAAAGAGGAGCGGGTTTTGGTAACTACCCTCACAAAGAGGATGGCTGAGGAACTTACAAAATATCTCGTAAAACTTGATATTAAGGTGAGATATATTCATTCTGAAGTAGATACACTCGATAGGGTAGAGATCATCAGGGATTTAAGACTTGGAGTTTTTGATGTGCTTATTGGAGTAAATCTACTCAGGGAGGGTCTTGATCTACCTGAAGTGTCACTTGTTGCCATACTGGATGCCGATAAAGAAGGATTTTTAAGAAATACACGTTCACTTACCCAAACTGCAGGTCGGGCAGCAAGAAATGAAAACGGACTAGTCATTTTTTATGCCGATTCGATTACCGATAGTATGCAGCAAACCATC
>JAUMBJ010000146.1:0-3429 GCA_032115755.1 Saprospiraceae bacterium | reverse complement strand
AAGAATGGGGTTATTTCGTTTCCGGAGGTATTTATATGAGGCCCCAGGTTTTGGGGTTCACTCCATTCGCCATTAATTTTATAGGAAACGTAGATGTCATAACCACCTGCACCACCTATTTTATTGGATGCTAAATAAATTGTATATCCGGATTCCGTCAATTGAGCACTATGAATTGATCCTTTGAATGATTCAAAAAGTATTTTTGAAGGATCATTGATCATACCGGATGCATTGAGCGAAGCCAGGTAGAGCGTTCCTTTATTCTTATCGCATAGCGGACCGCAATCTTCTGATGATTCACCCTCAATATAAACAAACTCATTAACATCTGAGATAAAGCTACATGGCCCAATAAAAGCGCCATTACTTATTTTGGAGGTTAATGGCTGAAACTTTTCTCCATTTGAAAGCAATGTCTTTTGGCCATATGCCGGAAGTGATAAATTTTCCTGAGACAAACCATCTCTGAATGTAGAAAATACTGCTATGTCATTTCTAAATGAGATGCCAAAATCCGAAGCTTCAGAATTTAAGGGGCTATTAATAAGTGTATACTGAGGTTTTTGTGACAATAAACTTTTTGCCGTTTCGAGTGTGTTTAGGTAATGATTTGCTGTGGTATTACCAGCCATCGCAGCTTTTCTATACAATTCAGCTGCAGCGTTAAAATTACCGATACTTCTTAGTGCGTTTGCGTATAAAATTTGATGATAATCCTGCATTTCCGTAATGGAATCCAGTGTTTCAAATAATTTTATACCTTCGGCAATTCTGCCTGAAAAGCAGTAAGCTTCAGCTTTCATGAAAAGCTTGTCGACAGAAACAGTGCTATTATTTTCAGACGATTCAATGTCCTGAATAACCCGCTGATAGGCACCTATACCTAACTGTAATTTAAGCTGTTCTACGTCAGCCTGACCCGTGAGCATTATGCTGTGTGAGCATAGCAGCATTATGCTTATGGTGATTAATTGAAATTTTCTTAGCATAACCCTAGTTTTAATAAAACAAATTAAAAAAAGCAAATATACATATAAAATTATTATTGTGTTATTAATATATTATAAAAAATTATAACATATAATTAATTGTTAAAAAAATGCCTAATAAATTGGTATTCTGATTGATTTTAATCTTAACTAACTACGGGATAGGACATTAAAAGAAAAATTATGTAATTTGCGAACGGGGCATTCTTAATGGCAGATTATTTAGATTTTTATTACCATTTTGAAATGGTATCAGATAAAAGTTTTAAATTAGATTACCTGTAAAATTTTGATTCATCTCTGATAAAAAGCAATGAATATACTTATTGAATTTAAAACATATTTTTTATCCATTGTTATTCTGGTGTGGGCGAAACGCTTTTTCCAATTTATGAATGAATATTCTAAATTATTTGCTATATCGATATTTTCGGGTAGAAAATGTACATTTTTGCTTTTGTTATTATTTAGTTCAAAGTTAGTTGGCCAAAATAATGTGGCTGGAGAGTACTTAGTGCATTGGCAGTCGATGTCTTATGCGGATGATTTTTTACAAAAAAGTGTACAGAATAGAAGCCGTAGTACTATGACTTTGCGCAGGATAATGAATGAACCTTTTATTGTGGATCTATTGGTTGTATACGCACCAGAATTGCAGGAAAAGACGCTCCAAAATCTACGTGAAGAAATTGGTGTAATTTCGGTAAGTCCAAATAAATTGTTACAACGACGTACTACACCTGATGACCCTGATTTTTCAAAGCAATGGCAATTTGTAAATACTGGCAATTCTGGTGGTATACCAGATGCAGATATAGATGCCGATGAAGCCTGGGACATGACCACCGGGGGGCTAACTTATTATGGAGACACTATAGTGGTATGTGTAATTGATGAGGGGATAAATACAGATCATCCTGATTTACAATGTAATATGTGGAAAAATCACGATGAAATTCCTGAAAATGGCATTGATGATGACAATAATGGATATATTGATGATTATTTGGGTTGGAATGTAGAATTGGAAAATGATGATCTTACAGCAGGTGGAGGGCACGGTACTCCAGTCGCAGGTATCGTCGGAGCATGTGGAAATAATGGAATTGGAGTGGCCGGTGTCAATTGGAGTATTAAAATAATGTTTGTCGATTATTATAGATCGACGGAAGCAAATGCGCTTGCGGCGTATGCCTATGCCTACAAAATGCGCAAAATATATAATGAGACCCAGGGTGCTGCAGGTGCTTTTGTTGTAGTCACAAATGCGTCATGGGGTACCAATTATGGGAAGCCAGAAGATGCTCCGCTATGGTGTGCGTTATATGATGAATTGGGGAAAGTAGGTATTTTAAATATCGCGGCAACTGCCAATCTTGATATTGATGTAGATCAATTTGGAGATTTACCAACTTCTTGTCCAAGCCCATATCTTGTGAGTGTTACCAACATGAACAGATCAGACATGAAGGTGACTAATGCGGGATACGGCCGTAAATCGATTGACATTGGAGGTTATGGACAACAGGTCTTTACCATTTCTAGAACGGGATATAGTCTTTTTGGGGGGACATCTGCAGCTGCTCCACTGGTGGCAGGTGTAGCGGCTCTGATTGTGTCTTCTCCCTGTCCGGCTATCATGGCTGATAGATTTACAAATCCTGCTGGGGCTGCAATGAAGTTAAAGGACCTACTTCTATATGGGACTACGCCTAATCTTTCGTTAGAAAACCGAACAACTACTGAAGCCAGAGTCAATGCAAAAGAAGCTTTAATCAAAACTGCTGAACTTTGTAATACTTGTTCACCACCTGTGGGTGTTACATTAACCTCTCTTGGACGGTCAGTGCAAATTGATTGGCAAAATCAGACTGGGTCTGCAGGGATACATGTTAGATTCAGGTCTGATGAGGAGTCTGACTGGACGACTTACTATCAAATAGAAAACGGCTTTTTGGTTGAAAATTTGGCCTATTGCACCGCATATGAATTTCAGATAGGATGGAATTGTGGTCAGGACTCGATTAATTTTACGTTTTCTCGATATATAACTTCATTTGGTTGTTGTGGTATTCCTGAAAAGATCTCCTTCTCAGAAGTTGATTCCGGAATCATTGTAAAATGGCAGACACCTCCAGGATTTACTTCGTTTGATATCTTTTACAATGCATTTGGTCAGGGAGTCAATATAGCTTCTACTTTCGAAGATTCAATTATGATTAAGGGTAAAGCGCCATGTCAGCAATTTGCATTTGTATTTCGTAGCAATTGTGATGATTTTGGAACAGTTTCAGAAAAAACTAAGGAGTATATTTTTACAACGTCCTGCGGAAATTGTAATGAGGTAGAAACTTGTAGTCCAGGTGTCATAACTTCTGATCAGGAATGGATTGATCAAATTATAACTTCTGGTATAAATAATAAATCGGGAATGAAT
>JAUMBJ010000145.1:0-24582 GCA_032115755.1 Saprospiraceae bacterium | reverse complement strand
CAAATGAACGGAGAATCCTACTTGTATTTCCATTTTGTAAAGCAAAACCAAATTGGATCCCAAGGAATCCAAAGCTCATCAGAAATATTTTTGTGTATGATAACGTTGGCTTTGAAAAAACATTACTGCTAGTGGCATTTGCTGTACTTGAATTTAAAAAAGTAACTACACCTATTAAAAAACACGGTAATATTCCATTATAGTTATGGCAGTAAACAATCAGTCATCAAAAATACAGGTTTTTGTCACTGGAGGCACCTTTGATAAAGAGTATAATTATATTACCGGTCAGCTTTATTTTAAGGATACCCACCTTCAACAAATGTTTCAGCGAGGAAGAAGTACGCTGGACATAGATATAAAGACCCTTATGATGGTAGACAGTCTTGAAATGACTGATACAGATAGGGAAATTATAATGCACAACTGTTTAAAAACTGATTACGATAAAATACTTATTACCCATGGTACGGATACCATGGTAGAAACTGCAAGGGTACTCGCTTCAAAAAATATTTCGAAAACCATCATATTGACTGGTGCGATGGTACCATATGCATTCGGTACCTCATCGGATGGTTTTTTTAACTTAGGGAGCGCTTTGGCATTTGTACAAATTCTTCCTGCAGGTGTGTATGTTTCGATGAATGGCAAATACTTCCACTGGGACAACGTTCAGAAGAATAAACAAACAGGATACTTTGAAAACCTTTACTAAAAAGTGAAAATACGAGACCTAAAATATCTGGCAGCCTATATTCTACCCATCAGCACAATTGCTGCATTGTATGCAGGCTCTTACTGGAGCTATTTGACAGTCATCGTCGCATTTGGCATTATTCCACTTTTTGAATGGACAATAGGTACAAATCACAGAAATTTAGGCGAGGAAGAAGCTAAAGACGCTGATCGCCGTATTATATTTGATATTATGCTGTATTTTAATATAGCATGGGTATATGGCATATTAATGTATTTTTTATATATCCTCCAAACTGCAACACATACTGGTTTTGAACTAACAGGATATACTTTAAGTGTAGGCATAATGCTCGGGAGTAATGGTATAAATGTAGCTCACGAATTAGGTCACAAATCTGGTAAATGGCCTCAGATGGCTGCACAGATTTTATTACTTCCAAGTCTCTACATGCATTTTTTTATAGAACATAACCTTGGCCACCACAAAAATGTAGGCACCATAAAAGATCCGGCCACATCAAGATTTGGAGAAAATTTATATAGGTTTTGGTGGCGGTCAGTGACACAGAGTTGGATTTCGGCTTGGAAAATAGAAAAAAAGAAAAATGAAAAATTATACACTACAAACTGGCATCCAAAAAACAAAATGCTGCAATATGTGCTGTGGCAAGTATCATATCTTATTGTGATTGCAACGATCTGTGGAATTAAAGCTGCGTTTATTCTTTTCCTGACAGCTTTGGTTAGTATATTACTCTTAGAATCTATCAACTACATAGAGCATTATGGGCTTTTGAGAAAAATTGGAAGCCAAGGTAAATATGAGCCTGTCCAAACTTTTCATTCCTGGAATTCTGACCATGTTCTTGGCAGAATTATATTATATGAATTGACTAGACATTCTGACCACCACTTTAAATCCAATAAGAATTATCAGATTCTGGACTATACAGATGACAGCCCACAGCTACCATTCGGATATCCTGCCTCGATGTTGCTGGCTTTAATACCACCTTTGTGGTTTTCCATGATGAATCCCAAGGTAAATTCGTGGATGGTCCTGCATGCCCATTAGATCTACCGTTTACGCTTGAAGATTTATTATTAATGTATTATATATAATTAATAATAACATATTATATCTATTCTACATTTATAATACAAACAATATTAATGAATAACACTTTATAATAAATAATTATATTATATTTGCACAAACAATCCCAACTACCATGAAAATCAAGATCATCGCATTAGTGATCTTGGCCCATGCCTCTATTGCTTGGGCTAAACCCACAAATGTCAATTATCATCAGATTAAGGTAAACAAAGGCGAAAATGCCAGTTTGCTATTTCAAAAATATCTCTTAAACACCAATTCCTGCAATCTGGATATTTTTATAAAGATTAATGAACTTAAGAATCCAGAAAAATTGCATGCAGGAAGTATGTATAAAATTCCTGTAAAAATTTATGATTTTGATGGTAAATCTATCAGGAGCACTTTGAACATAAGCGACTATGACCTTGCTAAAAAAATAGAAAATTACAATTTACAATTACTTGAAAAGAAAATAAGAAAATCTCATTATAAAGAAAGTAAAATATTATGGGTTCCTGAGGAATATATATCTTGTGAATCTACAGTTGAAACTTCGCAAGAAAATGCGACACCTTTACAAGAAAAGAAGGATACCAATAACAAAAACGAAGGGCTACCAAATGACATGGAATCCGGAGCAACTTTATTTAAAAATAAAGGAATAAAAGAAATTAAGGTGCCCCTTATGGGAAAGCGCTACGAAAATGTATGGATAGAAGATTTTTCACTGGAAAATCAGGTATTTTATATCATAAGTGGTCATGGAGGACCAGATCCAGGAGCTATGTGTACAGACTGCAATGAAACTATGTGTGAGGACGAGTACGCTTATGACGTAGCGCTCAGGCTGGCACGAAATCTTATGCAACATGGTGCAACCGTCCATATGGTTGTTGAAGATGATAATGATGGAATACGAGATGGCAAATTCCTCAGTTGTGATAAAGATGAAAAATTACTTGGTAAAGATGATATTCCTATTAACCAGAAATTAAGGCTACAGCAGAGGGCCTCGGCGGTAAATCAATTGTACAGAAAGTATAAAAAATTGGGGGTAAAATCACAAAAAGCCATAGAAATACATGTAGACAGCAGAAGTAGTGATCAAAGGCAAGATGTCTTTTTCTATTATAATAAACATGCAAAGGGCGGAAAACAACTCGCCGAAAATGTACAAGAAGTTTTTGAAACAAAATATGGTATGCATCAGAAAGGGAGAGGTTATCAAGGATACGTTGAGGACCGAGGTATTTACATGATTAGAAATCTTTTGCCAACTACCCTGTTTGTTGAACTAGCTAATATCCGTAATACCAAAGACCAGGAAAGATTAATTTATCATACCAATCGACAAGCATTGGCTAACTGGTTATTTGAAGGCCTTAGAAAGAAATAAAAAAAGCCGGTCAAATGACCGGCTTTTTTTATGGTATGTTTTTTGATTTAAAATATCCACCTGTAATTGTTAAACCAACAAGGATGAGATGGCAGCATGAATTCATGCTGCCATTTTTTTTTATATGCTAATAACAATCCCAAGCGTAGGCAGCACTGTACCATTATTATCAGCAATATTTTTTAACTTGTAGCGCTGTTGATTCAGCGGTGCATCAGGATTGGCAATGATACCTTCACCTATTGGTATACCATTTTCATCCAGTGGCCTATCAAGAATAAGCACATTCCTATTAACAGCAGCCCCGGTAATATTTTGTACATCGAAATATAAATTTAGATCCCATTTTTTAAAAAACCATTTCTTATCAATTCTGAAATCGATGACACTGTAGGGGTTCGTCCTTAAGGTATTAATCTGTGAAAAGTCAGGCAATGCTCTTCCGTTGATATTCCAGTTTGATACAAGATCAGCATCCGAAGAAAATGGACTAAATGGTAAACCCGTTTGAAATCTCCAACGTGCACCAGCCTCCCAGTCCTTTCCAAATCGTTTTCCTAAAGTCAAATTAACGATATGCCTTGAGTCCCATGAACTGGGAGCATACTTACCGTTTCCATTCTTAAATTCTGATACGCCAAATGTATATGCAACAATACCGTAAAATCCTTTATATAGCCTTTGCTGAAATAAAAACTCCATTCCATATGTACGTCCGTCTGATTCAGGCACCACTTCCTCATTGCCTATCACTCCAAAATCGCCACCCAAATTGGCTAAAGAAATTTGATCACGTAAAAGCAAAGGATAATTTTGGTAAATTTTATAATACCCCTCCACTGTAATTCGAGACGAAGATCCCGTATTGTATTCCACTCCAGCTACAAAATGATTGGCAGCAATGTATTTAAGTCCGTTGTTTTTATTTACAAAAACACCTTCGTTATTTCTAAAACCAAGAGAAGGATAAGGCGGCAACTGATAATATCTCCCTGTGCTCATATTTATCGAAATGGCTTTGGTCAGTGCATAAGATATGCCTAATCTTGGCGAAAACTGATCAAGAGGATTAGACATCTCCTTACTGTAGGAATTACCATCAAATCTAATACTGGCAGAAATATTAAGCTTTTCTGAAAATAACTTTCTGCTAGCGGTGGCAAACACCCCATACTTATGCAGAGAAAGATCAGATTCATAGTTTATGACTGCAGCGCCTACAGGCGTAAATATTTTATTGAACGTTTTATTATTGTATTTTACAAACTCGTAAGAAATCCCACTAGTCATTTCCCAATTACTGAAGATGGTGGTATTTTCAATCCTTAATTTATTTTCAATTTCCTGAGATTTGTAATTTAATATTAAATTTTCTTCCTTTGAATCATCATTTTTAAAATATTTAGTTGCTTCATTGTTCAGCATATTTCTGCTTAAAATAAATGAGGTAAACCCATTTTCTCTGTAGCGCTTATATACTACCCCATTTGTATAATTCCATTGTGTATTTACAGGCAGTTGATCCAATAAAAATTGTTTCGATTCTGTATCATTTGCATCAAGATTTAAAACATTGTCATCTATAGCACCAAGTCCTATAAAATATAATTCACTTTTCTTATTTAGCTTAATTTTATATTTGGCATTAAAATCTGTATAAGTTGGTAAAAATGGCAAACCAATTGCTTTAAATAAAAACTGCAAATAAGACCTTCTAGCTGAAAGTAAAAAAGTGCTGTTTTTATTGATTGGACCATCCAGAGTAACACCAATGTCTGTTGCCCCGGCAGTCGCTGTCAACCCCACTCTATCATCTCTACCATCTTTAAATTTAAAGTTAAAAACACTACTAAGCGTATTTCCCCTGGTAACTGGAAATGCACTACCAAAAAAGTCTACCTCCCGGATAAAGTCTACATTAATGATACCCGCAGGACCTCCTGAAGACCCTTGAGTGGCAAAATGGTTAATAACAGGAACTTCTATATCATCGACAAAAAACCTGTTTTCATTAGGTGCTCCCCCTCTAATAATCAGGTCATTTCGGAATGAAGCTGTGGACGTCACCCCGGGAAGTGACTGAATTACTCGACTTATATCCCTGTTTCCTCCAGGATTTCTCCTGATTTCAGAAACGCCAATATTTCTTAGCGAAACCGGACTTTCAGATGTTTTCTTAAAACTTGAAGCTTTTATGACAACTTCTTCCAGCTGACGGGCAGCTTCAACCATTTTGAAGTTAAGTATGGTTGGCTTGACACCCTGGACCTCAATCTCAGACTCTCTGGCATTTTCATATCCCAGATAACTTACAACAAGCGTGTAAATTCCAGGCTTTAATCCCTCGAATATGTAGGTACCATCAATATCACTAACTGTAGCAAAAGTAGTTCCTTCCAGTTCTATCGTGGCTCCGATAATGGGTTCATTGTTTTTGGCATCTGTAATAAGCCCTTTAAGAACGCCATTTTGACTAAAAGCATTTGTACCGATCGTAAAGAAGAAAAATAAAATAAAAATGTGCTTCATATGTGATTTTTTAGTTCGTTTTGCCATGCTTTTATGATTTGTATTTTATGGAGAGATCAACAAAAAATAAAGATGTAAAATGTAGTGTTTTGATAATATTCATTAATTAAAATTCAAACACTTTCAATTTTTGTTTCACCATACAAATAAAAGTTTAAAAAGTTTTTTTTACCAGATAATATGATAGAAAATTCGCGTCGTTTTGAAATTTATACGACTATTACATTTTAATATATTATTCTGAATAAAATCTTTATACATTATAATATTTTAATAATTTAATATTATTACCTTTTTATTTTACGGTTTTAAGTAAAATGAATTTAATCCAAAGCTTGTAAAAGTCACACTTCAGCTCCTTTCAAAATATGTTCGGAAAATATTTTTAGAATCGACAATTTTTCTATATTTTTCGCCTCTGTACGAAATCAAAACAATAGATATTTAACATCCTGAGGCTTATGAAAAGCTTAATTCTGATATTTTTTTTAATGCTTGCCCTAATGATTCCCTTTATCGGTTCTAGCCAGAGTATTGTTAAAGGAAAAGTAATCGATTCGAGAAACGGAGAGGCATTGATTGGAGCTAACGTTTTGATTAAAAACAACCCTGCCATAGGGACTACAACGGATTATGATGGTCTTTTTGAACTAGAAGTACCTTCTTTCCCAATAGTTTTAAATATCACATATATCGGATACGCTGACATCGACTACGAGGTGAAGGCTGCAGGCGAAAAAATTGTGATTCGCATGGGGGAAGATGCTGTAACTATCGATTTAGATATAGAAATTAAAGGGCAACGTATAGACGAAAAGCGAAAAGAATCACCACTCACGGTTGAATCCCTCGATGCTATAGCCATCAAGCAGACTGCCTCAACCGACTTTTACAATGGTTTAGGATCTCTTAAAGGCGTAGACCTGACCACTGCAAGTTTAGGGTTTACGGTAATCAATACAAGGGGTTTTAACAGCACAAGTCCCGTAAGATCATTACAAATCATAGATGGTGTAGACAACCAATCCCCGGGACTCAACTTTTCGCTTGGTAATTTTTTGGGAGCACCAGAACTTGATATTCAAAAGGTAGATTTGGTTGTAGGGGCTAGTTCTGCTTTTTATGGCCCAAATGCGTTTAATGGAGTTATCAGTATGGAAACAAAAAACCCCTTTTTCAACCAGGGTTTATCTGCCTTTGTCAAAGCGGGAGAACGAGACCTGATTGAAACAGGCTTTAGATTTGCAGACGCCATCAAAAACAAAAAGAACCAAAACATTATAGGATACAAATTAAATTTTTCATATCTGCGAGCAAATGACTGGGTAGCTGATAATTATGATCCCGTTACAGGCTCAGATAGTAATCCGGTTTTTTCACCTGCACAAAATCCAGGTGGATTTAATGCGGTAAATATTTATGGAGATGAGTATTTTGGCAGTTATGCTTCTTTGTTTGATGCTCGAACAGGCTTAAATACATTTCATCGAAGAGGCTACAAGGAAATTGATCTAGTAGATTACAACACCAGAAATATCAAGGCTAATGCCATGATTCATATCAGAACACACCCATCCAAAGATTTTGACTCTCCGGAAATATTGTTGGGATCCAATTTTGGTTATGGAACCACTGTGTATCAGGGAGATAACAGATTTAGCTTAAGAGGTATACAATTTTTTCAGCACAAACTTGAATTTAGAAAAAAAGATAAGTTTTTTATTAGAGCATATGCAACGCATGAAGATGCAGGGGATTCGTATGACCCTTATTTTACAGCACAAAAACTCATAGAAGCTGCGGGTGACAATGAAGCATGGCAAAATGCTTATGTACAATGGTGGTCAAAAAATGACCTTGGAAATGTTTTTAAAAAGATGAAGGACTTAGGATATCCATCAAGTTCAAGAGACGCGCAGATAAAATGGCAGCAGGATAATGCAGCCTTACTTAGCGGATGGCATGAAAGTGCTGCTGCATATGCAAATTCATTTAATAAAACTTTTAATATAGTTGACTTTTATCAACCGGGAACTGCCAGATTTGATTCATTGTTTCAGGATATTACCAGTAGAAAAAATAACAGTCAGGAAAATGGTACCAGATTTTTTGACAAATCTGCATTGTTTCATCTTCATGGTGAATATAAATTTGATGTAGACTTTTTCAAAGAGCTTGTGATTGGTGCCAACGGACGAATGTATCGTCCATACACAGAAGGAACAATTTTTAGTGACAGCCTTGAAAGGATTACCAATACTGAATTCGGTATTTATGGTGGCGCTTCTAAAAAATTGGGAGATTTTATACTATCTGTTGCATCAAGGGTAGATAAAAATCAGAACTTTAATTTTTTATTTTCTCCAGCTGGGTCATTGGTTTGGAATCCAACAGCAGACAATTACCTTAGAATCTCATTTTCATCTGCTATTCGAAATCCGACTTTGGCAGACCAGTACCTGGATTTAAGAGTGGGGCCGGCAAGGTTGATAGGAAATATTTCAGGCTATGAAGACCTCATAACACTGGAATCGTTCAACGCATGGCGAAGTGACCCAACTATAGCCTTTGAATACAGAGATATTGACCCTATTCGTCCAGAAAAAGTAAAAACACTTGAAATAGGATATCGGACAACCTTGTTTGATAGAATTTATGTGGATGCCAGTGGATATTTCAATAGATATGATGATTTTATCGGATATCAAGTAGGTTTAGTTATACCAGAAGTACTTATTTCCCCATTCCCTGGTTTCCCGCCTATTCCATTCAAGAAATATGCAGAAACTAAAGTATACAGGGTAGCTTCCAATTCGACTCAGGTTGTTACCTCTCAAGGATTGGCGGTAGGTTTGAATTATTACTTTGGTAAATATTATGCTGTAAATGGAAATTATAGTTATAATGAACTAAATACTCAAGTTACAGACAGCATTATTCCTGCATTCAATACGCCGAAACATAAGTTCAATATTGGTGTTTCAGGCAGAGATATGCCTTTAGGAAAAGTGGGTAATGTATTTGGATTTAACATCAATTATAAATGGATTCAGGGATTTACATTTGAGGGATCCCCTCAATTTACAGGATTTATTCCCACCTATGATCTTCTTGATGCTCAAGTCAATTACTTCTGGAAACCCATGAACCTTACCTTTAAAGTTGGTGCTTCAAATGTACTCAACAAAAAACAATTCCAGACCTATGGTGGTCCGAGAATTGGCAGGATGGCTTATATTTCGATTTTATATGATTTCAAACAAAAAATTTAATTCATTAATTCTTAAAAATTTTCACATGCGAATTTTTACACGATTATTAATTTTTGCGGCAGTGATGATAAGTTTCTTCACTGCAGAAGGGCAAAGAAGATACCTAGACCCGGTATTTGACGAGGTTCAGGTTTCTAATTTAACCCCACTGGCCTCAAACTATACAATCCTGAACTGGATTGCTACACAAGGTCAGGCCAATACCTTGAGGCAGCCATTGGTTGCACAGTTTTATTCACCTAAAGGCGACACACGCACAGACAGGCCTTTGGTTATTTACATTCATACCGGAAACTTCTTTCCTTATCCTGCCAATGGATCATGTAGTGGAACATTGAGAGATTCCAGTAATGTAGAAATAGCTACAAGACTTGCTAAAATGGGCTACGTGGTAGCAGTGATTAACTACAGACAGGGATGGAACCCTTTTGATCCAAATGAATTGATCAGAAGATATTTCCTCATCAATGCTGCCTACAGGGGAGTACAGGATATGGGTACCTACGTTCGTTACTTTAGGAGAAGTGTTGCTCAATTGGGTAACCCACATGGTATCGATCCGGAGAAGATTACTTTATGGGGTCAGGGCACTGGTGGATATCTTTCACTCGCTGCAGCGTATTTAAATACATATCCTGAAATCTTCGGAACTGCCGATCCCACAAAATTCCTTCTTCCAAATCCACAAGGAGGTTATATTCCTATGGTATTTGAAAAGTACAATGGAAATATAGAAGGTACAGGAACAGACACTATTGGTGGAGTAGCTGTGGTAGATCCATTATACAATGCTATTAGCCGATTGAAGCTTGGCGATACACTTTGTATTCCGAATCACGTGGGATTCAGCTCAGATTTTGCACTTTGTGTCAATATGGGTGGTGCTCTTGGAGATTCAACATGGCTTGACCAAGGTGAAGTTCCATTGATTTCATATCATGTTCCTACGGATGCCTTTGCTCCTTGTGAAACAAATGTGCTTAATGTACCTACACCAATTGGGCCACAGCCCGTGGTAGAAGTTACGGGTTCATGCGGACTTGCTAGAATTGCTGACAGATTTGGCAATAATGATGTCTTCAAAACAATTCCTGAGGGGCATGAGCCATATGGTGCCGTCAATAAGAGTGGATTTTTAGGTTATTATCAGTTTGATAATACGCCTGATGATTCTTCATCACCATGGGAATGGGCAGCTGGAGACAACCCTCCATCTGTTTGTAATACAGATGCAGCCTCTGCTAAAAGATATATAGACACGATTGTGGGATATTTTGCTCCAAGAGCATGTGTAACATTAGGACTAGGATGTAATTTCCGCAACATCAATAGTGTAGGCATCATTGGATCTGCTACTCCTGGTGGCTGGGGTGAAGATACTCCAATGACCCAAGTGGATGACTGCAACTGGACCATTGATGTCACCCTAACCAAAGCAGAAGCGAAGTTCAGAGCAAATGGTGCATGGGATATTAATTGGGGCGCTACTGATTTCCCATCTGGTGTTGGTGTACAAAATGGACCAAATATTCCAGTATTTGCAGGAGATTACACTGTAAACTTTAACGCATGTACCGGAGAATACAGCTTTGCCGTTAAATCAGATATAGGTATTATTGGTAGTGCTACTCCAGGTGGCTGGAGTGATGACACCAATATGTATCAGTCAGATAGTGACAATTATTTCCTTGTAGTCAATCTTACACAAGGCGAAGTTAAATTTAGAGCAAATGACAGTTGGGATATCAACTGGGGTGCTGCTGATTTCCCTACTGGAGTTGGTGTGCAAGGTGGACCTAACATTCCTATTGCCGTAGCTGGAAAGTATATGGTTGACTTTAATAAAGTTAGTGGGGCATATAGCTTCTCTGAAGTTGTTGACTATACTAATATCAGCGTTATAGGCTCTGCTACTCCAGGCGGATGGAATGATGACACACAACTTACCAGAAGTGCTTCCAATCCTGACCAATGGAAAGGTGTAATTACCCTTACAGAAGGTGCGCTGAAGTTCCGTGCTAATAATGGCTGGTCAATCAATTGGGGTGGTGAAACATTCCCTGCAGGAACAGGTATACCAGGTGGACCAGATATAGCTGTAAGTGCAGATCAGGCAGGCGATTATCAGGTTTCCTTTAATACCCGATCTCTTGAATATAAGTTCTTGAAAATCGGAAATTATGCTACAGTAGGTATTATTGGTGATGCTACCCCTAAAGGCTGGGATGAAGACACAGATCTAGAGCAAGACGCTAATGATAAGTCTGTATGGAGAGGACGCCTTGAGTTAAAAGACGGTGAGGCTAAGTTCAGAGCTGACAATGACTGGGCAGTAAACTGGGGTGGTGATACTTTCCCTGAAGGTGTTGCTGAACAGGATGGACCAAATATCCCTGTAGTTGCCGGTGATTACAAAATCACTTTCAATTCTACTACTGGCGAATATTTCTTTGAGTTGGTGAAAGAATTTGGTAAAATTTCATTAGTTGGAAAATCAGGACCTTTCGGAGATTGGCCAGGTGCTGATGACAGCAGAGACACGTATTTAAATAAGGATCCAAATGACATTAATCACTGGACTTTAGGCTCTGTTGCGCTGACAGATCATGGCGGAGCATCAGACGGAGGAGTAAAGTTCCGTGCTGAAGCTGCATGGACAATCAACTGGGGCGCTGCCGGCTTTCCTACAGGGATTGGTACACAGGATGGACCAAATATCGTAACTGTTGCAGGAACATATAAAGTAGATTTCCGCTCTGATACCGGAGAATATGCATTCTCTGAGCCATCATCTACTTACAATTACCTTAGCAGCGAAGTAATTAAGATCTATCCTAACCCTGCTGTAGAGACTATTAATGTTTCTGTCAATAAGGATGCCTTCCCTACAGCTGTCAAAGCTACTTTATATGGTGTCCTAGGTGAAATGCTGCAAACTCAAACGCTTGATTCCAAAGGAACAGGTAAGTTTAATGTTCAAGGTTACGCACCAGGAAAATATGTAGTACAATTTACAAGTGAGAAAACTATGGTTGCTAAAACTGTAGTCATCATCAAGTAATTCTTGATTAAAAAGAATTTCTATACTAGGCCCGTCATTTTGACGGGCCTTTTTTATTTTTAAAATAAAAAATACTATAATTATTTATTTTTTCGATATTTAATAAAAGTGTATAAAAATATTTACAATAATTTATATGGTTTTTTTAATATTTATTGATATTTTATAATATAAATCGCTAAATTGCCATCAATCCAACATTGCTAAAGCACAGAGCCTGACAAATCTCTTGAAAACATAATGATTATTTTATGCGAAAGCTATGTGAACTTGATAAATAATAAAATAGCTTTAATGAATTAAAAAATAAGAACTTGAAATATTCTCTATTATATACCGAATTTTACTTTAACAAGTCTTTCAGAGCTAAACTTGGAAAATACACGCTCTATCTGGCTATAAGTTCATTTATAATTCATTTAATTCTATTCCTGACAAATGACTACTTTCAATTATTTAGGAATTCAGAATTGTTGGCCAATCCGATAAATGCTATTTATACCCCATTTTCAGTTTTATTAATATATGAAGCCTATCTGCTTATATTTTATCTAAGACAATCTACTACCATCTACATTGGCAAGCAGTATGAAATCATAGCCCTAATTCTTATCAGGGGAATATTTAAGGATATGACTCATCTCGAACGCACATCTGATGGCTGGTCCAAACCTGGCAATATGGAACTTTGGATTGATCTTTCGACTGTGCTAGCTTCTTTCTTTATGATTTACTTATTTTATCGTATCAGTGGCTTGCTGGAGGAAAAAAATTATGAGGACATTGAGAAAAAGAGTGTAGGTATTAATATGAAAAGGTACATACGGTCAAAAAATATATTGTCTATATTATTGGTATATATATTCATTGGTCTAGGTATTTATAGTCTTGCAGAGTGGATTATTCACTTAAATACGCAAACAGCTACATCTCCAATTATTGATGTAAACGCTGTTTTTTTTGAGCAATTTTTTACATTGCTCATAATGTGTGATGTACTCATTTTACTGCTATCCTTGCTATATACCGATGATTTTGCCATCATCATCAGAAACTCAGGATTTATTATTTCTACCATATTATTAAAAATGTCTTTTTCGGCAGAACATATTTTATCACAAATTTATATCATTGTAGGAATTGGATTTGGTGTTTTAATGTTGGCTATTTCAAATGCTTTTACCTCAAAAACAATCAAAAACCAGGGACATTTTGGTTAGACCCGAAAAGGACAATTCTCAAAAGATAAGATTCATTAACACTATCTGGGCGGAACCGTAAGGTTATATGTTTCAGAAGCATAGCCACCCCATATACCAATACCACCCTTTATATTAAAGTTTATTCTGATATACGACGCAAAAGGCCCCCCGCTATTGGCATTAAAATCTCTCGTATTCCAGAAGTCATAATGTTCCTTATCCATGCTAGACCATTTGACCCTTGCCATTTTACCACGCTTAAAAAATCCAAATGTCTCTGGTGTAAAATCACCTCCCCTGCGTTCAGCCTTTTGAAGCGGAAACTCAAATGTTTGCCCGTTAAACAGAGCATCATCTCTAACTGATCCGAAGGGAGGTATCAGATTTTCATCACCCTCTGCCGTAAAATACCTATAATAATTAGCTACATCCTTAGGGTCTTCAATGGTAACCAAAAGTCTTGCCAATGTGTCATTAGGAATACCTGGTGTTTCAGTCCATTTGAAATTTTTTAAAGATACCGGCTGAGGAATAGTCGTACTAGATGTCAAAAGTTTATCACCTATTCGTATTTCCAAATCATATTTTCGACCCGATTCACGCTTGATTTGATTAAAAATATCTGCATAAATACAAAGATCAAGATTGATACTGTCCGGATTAAAACCAAGAATCTGATAAACTTCCGCTTTCAATGGTTCCGGAATCTGACTAAGGCATACTTCTGTAAGCTGTATTGTTTTGTCACCATCATTAACAGAAACTTTTGCCCCTTTAACAAATAACTCTGAAAACTTACCCGGATCTATTTTAGAAATAAAAGGTATACTTTTAGTAATCAGCACAAACACAGGATTACTATCCTCCCCTGCTTCTACATAACCTTCTACTACATACTCCTGCTCACTTTCAAGTGTAGAAGGTGTATAAGGCTCTTCGCAAGAAAAAATCAAAATGCTTAGACAGCAAAAAAATACGAAATTATTCCAGTAGCTCATTTGAATTATTTTTTATTCCATTTAAAATTGTAGGTTATACTCGGGATCAGCGGAAAAATTGTAATTTTTGACCCCTGAATTGAAGTAGCTCCCGTATCAGGATTAACAGTAGTATCAAAGTTGACAAAAAACGGATTTTTTCTATTATACACATTATAAACACTGAACGCCCAGCTTCCCGTAAATTTTTTCTTTGAATTCGGATTTGGCGTATATGTAGCCGATAAATCGAATCTATGATAATCATCTAGCTGTGCGCTATTTCGAGGTCCATAAAACAAATTAAGATTTTGTTCAATAAAGAAAAATCCACGGACTGGCGTAAACCACCTTCCCGATCCATAAATAAACACTGCACCAAAATCCCATTTTTTGGATGGGCTATAATTAAGTACCAATTTAAAATCATGCATTCTGTCATATACAGCCGGATACCACCTTCCATCTTCAATATCTTCAAACGATCTTTCTGTCCTGGAAAGACTATACCCAATCCATCCATTAAATGACCCCAGATTTTTCTTTACAAAAAGCTCTAATCCATAAGCCCTTCCTTTTCCAAATACAAATGATTCTTCAACATCTTTGCTAATATCATTAACGTAATTGTCTGCATAATCAATCTGGTTGTATAGGTCTTTGTAATAAACTTCAAGCGAAGTTTCAAATATATCATTATTGAAATTTTTAAACACACCAGCTGCATATTGAACACCCCTTTGCGGCTTAACCAATTCAGTACTTGGGACCCAAACATCTGCCGGCAGGGTACTTGCAGAATTAGTCAACAAGTGAATATACTGATTAGTAACGGCTACCCCTGATTTTATACTCAATGACGGGCTTATTCTATAATTCAAACTTACCCTTGGCTCTATACCATAATAAGTAGCAACAACGTCTCCGGGATTGAATACCTTGTCCGAAATGGCAGAATTATAGGGACCTACATGAATAAATGAAGAAACTCTTAAGCCTGTGTTTATAAATAACCTGGGGGACAATTTCATATCATCCAAAAAATACACACCTACTTCATGAGCTCTTTTAGGTACTCCGCCAGAGTTAAAATCTATTTCTCCAGTCGTAGCAGATGCCGTGCTAGGCGTCAAAGTATGCCAAGTATAATTTAAACCATACTTCAAGCTATGTTTAGGATTGATGTAGTAATCAAAATCCGTTTTAAAATTCCAGTCTTTTACTCCTGAAAAAAGTTTAAATGAAAAATTATCTTGTCCTCCGAATATATTAAATTGATAGTCATTATAAATAAGTGATGTGTTCATGAAATGCTTATCAGAAAAAAGGTGATTCCACCTCAGAGTCCCTGTTTTATTGCCATATGGCAGATCAAAACTAAAATCGCGCCCTGGCTGACGAAACTTAAGTACATCATTTCCAAAATATCCGCTAAAAAATATCCTGTCTTTATCGGAAAAACGGTAATTCCATTTGGTATTTAAATCATAAAAATAATAATTGGTACCCTCAAAGTTGGTACCTTTTAAAAAGGGTTGAACCAAGTCAAGTATATATGTTCTTCTTCCTGAGACTATAAAAGAGCTTTTCTCTTTTACAACTGGGCCTTCGAGTGTAAGTCTTGAAGATATGAGTCCCACGCCCCCCTCTGCAGCAAACTCCTTATAATTACCCTCTTTCATCTGTACATCAAGAACCGACGACAATCTTCCACCATAGTTTGCAGGCATACCTCCTTTTATCAATGTTGTATTTTTTATGGCGTCTGCATTAAATACAGAGAAAAAACCGAGGAGGTGCCCCGTATTGTAAACCAAAGCTTCATCTAATAATACCAGATTTTGATCCGGACCACCTCCGCGAACATAAAACCCGGAGGTACCTTCACCAGAAGACAACACTCCAGGCAATAGCTGTATAGTTTTCAATAAGTCCACTTCCCCAAAAATAGCAGGAAGTTTTTTTACATTTTCAATAGGCACGTCAATTGTCCCCATTTGAGTTCCTTCGACATTTTTCCTTAAATCTTCCTTCTCAGCAGAAATAACAACTTCTTCCATTATGAGTCCTTCGGACATCTCCACTGTTAAAGAAATATTATTTTTTAGATCTATTTCAAATATCTGATCTGCATACCCGAGATAGCTAAATGCAATTTTATATTTTCCTTGCTCTAGTGTCAAAGAATAGAAGCCATATGCATTTGTAACTGTTCCTTCAGCTTGATTCTCTGCATTGTATATATTGGCACCAATGAGTGTTTCGCCTGTTTTTACGTCTTTAATATAACCGCTTAAAGTAAACTCCTTTTGTGCAGTAAGCATGGTTTGAAACCCGATTAGTGACAAAAATATAAGGGTGGTAATTCTTATTGACATACGCATGAGATTTTGCCCGATATTTTCGGACAGTTGAAGATTGCTGTATGAACAAACAATTACTGAAACAGATTAATCTAAAGCCTAGATTCGTAAAAAATTAACATTTTATTATTATCCTGAAGAATTTTACCACATACCTTACCGTCAAAATATCTTGATTAAATACATACGTCTAATGACTTCAAAGTTTAAATCAAAATTTTCTAATTTCTAAGAAGTAAAATGAAAATTTTTAAATTATAGTACTAAAATGCACTTGAAAATTGATTTATTCTTCAATAGGAAATTTTAGAAAAGAATTGTAAATCATCAATAAAAAACCATCTTACCAGCGAACGAGAGCACTGCCCCATGTAAAACCACTACCAAATGCAGCTAGACATACGAGATCCCCTTCATTTATGCGTCCAGCCTCATAGGCTTCACTCAGGGCAATAGGTATAGATGCTGCCGTAGTATTTCCATATTTCTGAATATTATTCACCACCTTTTGGTCAGGCAGGCCCAATACTTTTTGAACAAATTGACTTATTCGCAAATTTGCTTGATGAGGTACCAATAAATCAATATCACTTTGGGAAAGGCCTGCTTTTTCCAACCCTTCTTTAATGACTTCAGGAAATCTGGCAACGGCATTTTTAAAAACCAGCTGACCATTCATATTGGGTGCGAGTAAATTATCGTCAACCATTTTTTGAGTCACAAACAGCCCCCCAGGTTTTTCACTTTGAGGATAACCAAACTTTTCAGTTCCTAGATGATAACCGCTGTGAGAACCGGGATTTATCATAGCCAATTCTTCTGCAAAAGTTCCGTCGGCGTGCAAAACGGTATTAATTATGCCCTGACCGGGTTTGGTTGCAGGCTGAAGTACAACAGCACCAGCACCATCTCCAAAAATGACCGTGACGGCTCTTCCTTCATCTGAAAAATCAAGACCCATGGAATGCATTTCTGACCCAACCAATAATATATTTTTATACATTCCAGATTTTATGAATTGATCTGCTATGGACAATCCATAGATAAATCCACTACATTGATTTCTAATATCCAAAGCTCCTGCTGATTGTCCGGTGATTCCAAGTAATCTTTGAAGAAGCACACCACAGCCTGGAAAATAATAATCAGGGCTGAGGGTAGCAAATATGATAAAATCAATATCCTGCGGTGTAATACCTGCCCTTTCAATAGCAATAGACGCCGCTTTAGCCCCCATACTAGAGGTTGTTTCCTTGTGCTTTTCCGCATACCTGCGTTCTTCAATACCTGTCCTTTCGACTATCCACTCATGAGTTGTATCCATATATGAAGTCAATTCATGATTAGTAACAACTGTCGATGGGACATAATGACCTATACCTGCAATCCTAGTATGCATTCTTTAAAATTTAATATTGAACTAACAATTTAACGTAATCTAAAAATAATTCATCTTTTTCAATTATCAAAGCGTATTTTAGCACAGCAAAACACTAAATAAAGGAATATGTTGTGGGATTTACTAGACCATGATGAGAAGGCTCTTGTATTATTCAAAATTCTCATTCATGTCAGCAAGGCAGATAAACAGCTGTCATCCGAAGAGTTTTCCTATCTTGTACAATTGTCTGGCATTTTGAAACTAAACCCCGAATTGATAAGGACATTGTATTTAGATGACAGTGAATTAAATGAAATTTTACCCACAGACGAACAAGACAGAATCAATATACTTTTTCACATGCTGTTGATCATGGATGCTGATAAACACATTGACCCCGCAGAAGAAAAATTAATATTTCACTTCGGATTCAAACTTGGATTTTCAGAATTAATGATTAAAGACTTTATAGATGTCTTTTACCGATATGACATCGATGATCTTCCTCCGGAAAGTATGCTTGATATCATTCGCAAGTACAACAACTAATCTTAAAGTTTCACAAATCTCATCCTGAAAATTGATTTTTCATCTTTTAAAAGCAAGATATAAACGCCGGACACCAATGTTTCACAATTTATCATTATTCCATCGGTTGTCTTCTCATTGAAAGCATTATCTATTGTCAATTGACCATTTTGATCAAAAATAGTAATGTGCATACTTCGATTATATACCTTACTATTATTTTTTAGGTAAATATAATCTAACGTCGGGTTAGGAAATAATACCCAATTTTCCGCAATCTCATCATCTCGGGACGCAGAAATAAATATATCCACAACATCTTCGCAACCTAAACTATCTCTAACAAGTATTCTGATTATTCCAGGAGATAAAGATCGAAAAATTCCATTCTCCTGAAATGTCAAACCTCCGTCAACACTATATCTGAATGGTGGAGTTCCACCAACTCCCTGAACTTCTACCTCAGCATCACCTTTAGCGGTTCCAAAATCAACATTTATTACCTCCAAACGGATAGGTAATTCAGGCTGATAAATAAACACTGAATCTCTGATAACACAACCCAATGAATCCATAATTGATATAGCATAAATACCACTTGGTAACATACTGAATTGTCCGGTGGTATTTGTTACGTCACCAAGTGTATACATATAGGTCGGTATGCCACCATCTGCTGTTAAATTAACAGTTCCTGTAGAGTCTCCATAGCAGCTAACATCAGTATTTTGAAGCTCTGCTATAAACATTTCTGAAGCAACAGGGACATCAACTGTAATTGAATCTGCACAACCAAGCGAATCCAAAACAATAAAGCTGTAATTTTGGGCAGTCAAACCTAAAAATAGGCCATTGTTTTCCAATATATTGCCCAAAAAGTATTGAAATGGCTCACCATTTCCTCCAATTGCGCTCAATTGAACAAATCCATCTGATCCTCCCTGACAATTCACGGGTGAGATGTTTGCCTGAAGCATTAGGTCATCAGGTTGAGTAATGGTCACTAACGTATCAATCCTACAATTATTTGAGTCTATGATACTAACCAGGTATGTCCGTGCTAAAAGAGAATTAAACGAACCCTCACTTTGTATTAAGGTATCATTCAAAATAAATTGATATGGAGGAGTTCCCCCGAGAGGAAAATATTCCGTAAAGCCTGTAGCATCGCCGAAACAATTTACGTGTCCAACATTTATTGAATCTACTAATAAAAGTTCTGGCTGTGTAATTACAAAACTATCCATAATCATGCAGGAATTGCCATCCGTAATTGTAAATGTATAAGTTCCAGAAGTTAGTGGTGTAAAATTCCCATTTAATTGTGTCCCACTCCCTTGAAGCCGATAAATAAAATCACTCACCCCTCCCATAGCTTGAATATGAAATCTGCCGTTGCTGCTCCCATTACATGCAGGAGAACTAAAAGAAACCGTATCCCATGTAATAGCCGGTGGGGAAACGATTTCAACCACTATAAAATTACTACACGCGTTACCATCATATATAATTACTTCATACTCCCCATTACCAAGGCCTTGAAATAAAGAACTTTGTGTCGGATTTGCTCCATTAAGTGAAAAACTGTAGTTATTTCCTGTTCCTCCAGTTGGCTGAACTTCAAAACTTCCCTCCAGTCCACCAAAGCAATCGTTTTGAATCAAATCAGTTATAAATCCATTTACCTGCTCCGGGTCCGTTAAGCTTATGTTCAAAGAAACTTCATCGCTATTACTGTCCATTACAGTTATGATATAAGTACCTGAGGTAAGTCCTGAAAATAAGGAATTGCTACCAAAAGGACCATTATTGATACTATACATGTATGGAGACGCCCCACCTGAGGCCGTCACCTCAATATAGCCATTTTCTCCTAAATAGCAAGATGGATTTTCTTGTGATATAATGGTTAAAGACAGTGGTTCAGGCGGAATGCAAACAATTGATGATGATGCAAGCAGACTGGACCTTACCCCGGAAAGTATATTCATCATATAATTTCCCTGACCAGTTGAAAATGCATTCATACAATTATCATTGGTGTAGTCCATGTAACTCATAAACATATCCCCGCTATTGCCGCAACTGGGAGAAGGGTGTGATGGACATCCGTAATTCTCATCATCTTGAAGCGGGGTATCCGGAATTCCATCATCTTGACCGCAACCATCATTTCTCCACACATGCTGCAATCCAAGGTAATGACCAACTTCATGTGTTGCTGTTCTTCCGAGATCATAATTGGGAAAGGTCCCGTAGCCAGGACCACCAAAAGCGTCTGCATTTACCACGACACCGTCGAGTGTAGCATTAGGCAATGAATTTGTGGAAGGAAGATAGGCAAATCCAAGATTGCTTAATCCGGGAACGGACCAAATATTTAAATAATCCTCACGAGGCCAGCGAGTGGCTTGTTTTACCGCAAACTCATTACTTTCAAAATTTCCACTATATGCATATCTGGTAACGCCTGTTGTCGGATTGCCGTCAGGATCAACCGAAGCTAAACAGAATTGTATTCCCGTATCTGAAGCAGGAAATTGAGGAGGAGTATTCTGGGCATCTCCATTATAGCGACCAAAATCTTCATTGAGCACGTTAATCTGGGATTGTATGTGTTCCAGACTAAAATTGTCACCAGTTCCAATTGCCTGACCAGGAGGATGTACAATGATTACATGAACAGGAATAGTTCCTGTCATACGCACTTGACCAATTTTCATAAAATTCCGCCTAAATGCTATAAACCCCTCTTCAACTTCATTCTCATAGCCGGGATGCGTTGCATAGTACATAGCCATTTTATGGTCATGATCACAACGCTTAATATTTGGTTGGGCATACATCAAAGTACCTGTAAGGTAAAAACCTAAAATGAAAACAGAAATAATCGGAATATGCATGTATACTTATTTAGCTTGTACAAAAGTCCGCAATACAATTCATCTTTCCAAAAAATAAAAAAGGATTTTAACTGATAATTTTATTGCCCAATAAAAAAATGAGGATTTATTTTCTTAAAAAATTCTTCATCAAATGCAGCTATTTTACGCAAATCATTTAACTCACGGAAAAAACCATTTGATTCTCTGTATTTTAATAAAATTTGTACTTTCTTTTTGTCAAAATAAGGTTGTCTCACCAATATTTTATAATCTGCTTTATTGATATCTATTTTCGGCATATTTGCTGGATCTACATAAATGTAGGGATTGATGACAGTTAATATACTATCCGGTAGCCATTCGTTTTTCTTTATTTCGTCCAATGATATAAATCCACCACATCTACTTCGCATTTTTATTATTTTTGAAGCCCAGAATGCACCAATTCCCTTTATTTGGGTTAATGAAAACGAGTCTGCCTTATTTAATTCTAACAGGATTTTTTCATTAGATTGTAGCACATTCCTTTTTTCTAAGGTAAGTTTGTTGGATGATGATATAAATTTGCTTTCTGGAAACTTTATCCATGGCTCGAGATCATTCAATTGCAAGGAATCAACGCCATACATGCGCTTAAATTTTTCTATATTATAAATAACCCCTCCTTTGGAACGATAATTTAAAATACTTTTTATAGCTGAAGATGAAAAACCCAGCATTGAAAGTGAATCTCTTGAGCAGGTATTTGGATCAAAATAAAATGTTTTTTTACGGTAATTTTTTGATAACTCATTTGTCCATGGTTCCTTTTTTGATTGCTTAAATGTTTTATAATTTCCATATACCGTATGTGTATCCATCAAACAAACAAATTCATCCAAATGGATACTTTCCGTTAGTCTTGGTTTGAAAAGCCATTTAAAAAAAAATATTCCCACAAAAGTTATTACCAGGAAAATGACTATACCTTTTCGCTGACTAGTCGTGTAGCCAAACTCAACGACTAAAGATCGTTTGTTTTTCATATGTAGCAGTTTTTTTTAAAAAAAATATATTGAATTCGGAAAGCCTAAAATTCAATACGTAGTTTCATAGCTTGCCTAATATACAACATTTTTTTAAATTAAGCGTATTATACTTAAGCCATGCAGGAAAAAATTGGGTAACTAAAAATCATTTAAATTTTTCTGGATAATTCATTATAGTTATACAAATACCCTACTCAAAACTTGATTTTAAAAATAAACGACTTTGACTTTATGATAAAAATTTGCGTTTTATTTTTGATAATATTTATCGGCTATTCACCATTGCTGGAGCTTAATGCACAAAAGCAACCTGTTATTATTCCTAAAGACTCAGTATACCAGACCAACATCCGAAAAACCCATCTTTATGGCGTTTACATTCCAAGAAACGTTGAAGATGCTATGTTACAACTAGATAAATTAAGCACTCCGGAAGCCTGTGCTAAAATGTCTTTAGCTGACGAAAAAAGTATTGGCAAAAAACTTAGATTTGGTATAGGCAGATGGATAGAGTTTAATTGGAATTTGGCTGAAGGTTCCAGACTTTCGCATGAGTTAAGACTAAAAGGACTTACATTTACAGATGACATGGTAGAATTCCTGATTATATTGTATTACAGACATTGTAAAAATCTACCTCTCGATGCAGAAAACCTTGCCTTTTCAATGTCAGAAAAACGAAACAAATGGCTAAAGGAACAAGTAAAACAAATCACCCTTGATACTCTAAAATAGTCTCGTCAAGAAATAGATTTTTCCTTCAGAAATAAAGAAATAACTTTTTCTGACCAGTAAGGAGTCGATGACCATGCCGAAAATCCAACATGTCCACCATATTTTGGTGCTAGAAGATATAGGTTTTCATTTCCTATGGCTTCTTGAACTGGAAAGCACTCAGGTGACAGGAAGCTATCATTTTGAGCACTTAAAATCAATGTAGGAATAGAAACGTTGTTCAAAAAAGGCCTAGAGGAACAAGCTCTGTAGTAGCCCAGTGCATCGCCGAATCCGTGCAGTGGGCCAGTAAAATATTCGTCAAAATCAAAAAGTGTATTTGTCTTTTCCAATAGATCTATTCGAATTTCCGAAAACCCCTGATCATATTTAGCTTTCATTTTTTCCTTTAAAGTTTTCAAGAATGCCCTGACATACAACATATTATGCCATTTTAATAGTTTATAGCCACTATGCTCAAGATCACAAGGTACTGATACCGCAACAACTGTACTTATTTTATGGCTTAATTCATAAATGCCATCCAAAGTGTATTTCAACACCATATTTCCTCCCAAACTGAAGCCAATCATCACAATTTCGGAATAATTATCTTCTTCCCGCTTAACCAACGTATGCAAATCTGCTGTAAATCCGCTATGATACAAAGTTGCTGTTAAATTGATTTCGCCCGAACAAGATCTGTAATTTATCGCAGCTACATCCCAATCTGTTTTAAGTACCTGAACAAGACCAGCTACATATTGTGAACTCGAAGAACCTTCCAACCCATGGCAAATTATTGCAAGTTTGGAATGACCATTTCGCAGATAATCTACGTCAAAAAAATCATAATCAGGCGTATGAATACGCTCTCTGTTATAAACATGTTTTGGTTTACCCCTATAAAGATATGGATATAAGGTACTAAAATGGCTATGTGTAAATGGCCATGGAGGAGAAAACCTTAGAGATTCCACAACTGGCATATAAAACGTATTAAATTTTATTCATCATATAACGAATAAGTTTGGCGGTAAGTTTGAGATTTTATAATTTTATAGTTGAAGTGTTTACAAAAATAATGTTTTCGAGATTTCTTCAGACTTTACTGGTAATACTTTCCACAGCAATAATACTTTGGCTGGGAAAAAGTTTTCTTGTGCCTCTTACTTACGCGGTACTAACTTCTTTTGTGTTATATCCTATTACAAAAAAGTTAGAAAACAAAGGATTCTACAAAATTTTTTCCATTTTGATACCGATAATCCTATTGTGCATAGTTTTCAGCGGAATTATTGCTCTGCTCTTGTTTGAACTCATTTCCTTAAGAAGCAAATTGCCTTTGGTTCAGCAGCAAATGGATCCATTTTTGGAAAATTTATCTTTGCAATTAGAAAACGAGTATGGATGGACTACTGAAAAGCAGCTGGAATGGTTAA
>JAUMBJ010000144.1:10284-10666 GCA_032115755.1 Saprospiraceae bacterium | reverse complement strand
CAAGTAACCGGCTCCAGGAAAGGAGGCCTTCCAAATCCCTTAACTGCATAACTATAATCAATACCCCCTATGACTTTGGATACTGCTTCCACCTGATATCGGTGCATATAATATAATGGCACAAAAATCTTCTCTAACTCAGAAATTGGGGTTCCTTCGGGTATAGTTGAAAGTCCAAAGCGACCTATGGCATTACTTCGTAGTTTTAACAGCCTGTCAAGCTCATTTTCTGGACTTTTACCATTATCCCACAGATGATTTACCGTAGAAGCACTTCCGGCACCACGTGCATCCTCATCTGTTAGATATAACAAACCAAGTTTTTGATTTTCTTCAATGATTTTTTTAAGTAATTCCTTTTCAGATTTGACATTTTCAGCCG
>JAUMBJ010000144.1:0-10274 GCA_032115755.1 Saprospiraceae bacterium | reverse complement strand
CGACATGTAACCATACATAATAGCCCGCTTATCCCAAATCCCAATTTTATCGTCATATACTTGTGTAAAATCAGTTTGCCCCTCCGAATTTTCCAGAATCAATGGATGTGGATAATCCATGACAGATGCACGATCATTTATACTTGCTGCAAAATTATGCGCAAGTCCCAATGTGTGCCCAATTTCATGCGCTGATAATTGTTTAAGTCTATTCAGTGCCATATCCATCAGTAACTGATGGTTTTCACTATCCTTTGCGTAGGGTGATGCAATACCCTGCGCTATCATAAAGTCTTGTCGGACGCGTAGTGAACCTAACGATACGTGTCCTTTGATGATTTCTCCAGTCCTGGGATCTGTAATACTTGAACCATAGGACCAGCCTCTAGTACTTCGATGTACCCATTGAATCATATTATACCTGACATCAAGTGGATGAGCGCCTTCAGGAAGTACGCGTATATCAAACGCATTACTAAAACCAGCTGCTTCAAAAGCTTGAGCCCACCATTTACCACCTTCCATAAGGGCAGATTTTATCGGTTCCGGACAACCGGGATCAAGATAATAAATAATAGGCTCTACAGGATCGCTGATATTTGCTAGCGGGTTTTTCTTGATCAGTCTGTGCCTTCGGATAAACTTCTTTTCAATTGGCGAATACACGGGAGTGGCATAATCGAAATAACTGATATAAAAATAACCACACGAGGGATGAAAAACTCTTGGCGTGTATTGGCTATCTGGCAGCTTGATAAAAGAAACATGTTGCCTTACGGATACATACTCGGGGGAAGGTGTTACTCCTTTTATCCAGTTGCCAGAGGGCTCGCCTGTAAAGGTGAGTATAGATTCAAATTCGACATTTTCTGGAAATGCATGCATGTTATCAAAAAATAATGCAGATTTTTGCTTATCAAGTTTGTAGGTGCCTTGTTTCGTTTCCTTGAGTTGAACAGCCACCTGATTCAAGTCTTCAGTCAAAAGTGTGGCAATATCGATAAAATAGATGTCGCCTTCCCTTTTTTCAATTTTTGCACCATAGATAACAGATTTAGCAAATGCTTCCTCTACAGCACGCACTTCATTGGCATTGGTTGAATTAGCCCTAAAATCCAGGTTTGGCTGAACAAGTAAAATTTTGTCTCCATGTTTTTCAAAACGTACAATTCTCACATCCTGTAATTTCCCTCTGTCCATGCCGAGATCATTAGAACCGATACCCGTTCCAAAAGCATTCACCATTAAAAAATCATCATTTAGCTTATCTATTTCAAGTAGTAATTTCCCAGAGGCTTCATCAAATTTAAAATTAAAGAAACCATTATATGACTGGCTTGATAACTTTCCATACGCCGAAATTATAACAAATAAGATTATATAAGTAATACGCATAAACCTACCATTTAAATAAATATTGAAAACACTACATTAGAAACATCTAAATTACAAGACAAAATGGATTAAACAAGGTATGTAGTAATTTTTACAACAAGAAATCAGTATGCGTAAGAAATCAAATAGCAACAAATAAAAACTGTTTTTTTTTTACAAATAAGAGACTCTATAAATCCTTTGCCATAAATTGTAGTATTCAAAATATAATACATTGTCCCTTAAAGGGTTTCAGTATTTTTATTTTATTAAAAGTTTTGTCTATAATTTAAAAAAAGCAAATAAAAGTGTAACTGATTAAAAGCGAATTTTGAAAATACTTTGAAAGAAAAAAATTGAATTAACACCTTACATTATTGTGTTAAAAACAATAAGAAGTTGACAAAATACTACAAAAAAATAACCCCTTGAAAATCAAGAGGTTATTACTTTACAATGTCGGGGCGGCAGGATTCGAACCTGCGACCCCCTGGTCCCAAACCAGGTGCGCTAACCGGACTGCGCTACGCCCCGAAATTTATTTTGAAGACAATTCTAAACAAACTGTTCATATTGAGCGGTGGAGGGGGGATTCGAACCCCCGGTACCGTTTCCAGTACGACAGTTTAGCAAACTGTTGGTTTAAGCCACTCACCCACCCCACCTAGGTGGAACAAGCAGACTCTTACCAAAAGATATGAACCTGCTTATCTTCCTTAAAGCTTTTCTGTAAAAGCGACGCAAAGATAATGTTATTCCTGAAAACTTAAAATACTTGTTAAAAAAAATAGAAAAATTGATGTAGAATAAATTTTAAATGATTTATAAATTAAAAATATTTTTAACATACATATGATTAAAATTTAATGAAATACACATTATAATTTTATATAATATGATGTAAAATTCTGTTTTGGTATATATTTTGTATTTAAATTACACATATTCAGTAATTTACAATTAAGGAATAATATTAATAAGTATATCTTTCATTTATGTCATATCCAAAAATATTCATTCTATTGTTTCTGTTTACACAGTTACAATTATACGGAAAAGCAAAAGCAACTTCTTTTGATCACGAAAAATCTGCTTTACTAGAAGCGAGGAAGCGCGCCAAATCTGAAGGTAAAATGCTCATGATAAGATTCCATGCGCATTGGTGTACTCCCTGTGTATGGATGGAGCAAACCTCATTTAAGGATGCTGAAATTCTGAACGTACTGGATAAAAACTATATTCATCTTATCATTGATATTGATGAGCCACTAAGTTTTGATCTCAAAAAATTATATGAAGTAAAATATCTACCTACTATTTTACTTTTCGATCCAGAGGGACAAATGCTAGAGCGTATTGAGCAAACCCTTACGCCTCGCAAAATGAAGGAGGTGCTTGAAAAACATAGTTTTTCCGTGTTTTATTTTTCCCAGATTCATATCAAAAACACTTCCCCAAAAGCTGTCCAAAAGTTGATGACAGAAAAAAGAAGCCTTTTGTCTGTCAACGATACAGAAAATATAAAATTGATAAGATTACAGGCTGGGGTATTTGAAAACTATCATAAGGTAGCTGAAATGGTCGATATGTTACGTCAAAAAAGCACATGTAATATACTAGTTCAAAATGCCATTATCGGGGATAAAATTGTATTCAAGATTATTCTAGGAGATTTTAATTCCAATGAAGAAGCCAATCAGGTGAAAGAAAAACTACTAAAAGAAACAGGTATTGACTGTATTCTATTGACATAATCCGTAACTTCGGCACCTGTACCAATACCACTATTGCTGTGCCAACCGTACTACTCAGAAATATTAAAAAAATCGTAGGAATTCTCGACCCTAATGCAGGATTCAAAAAAGGCAAAGAAATGAAAGACTTATCTTTTATAGAAGATGCCTTTATACTCTTTGACAATAAAATCATTGATTTTGGTCCCATGTCACTTTGTCCTGAGCATGCTGACAGTATTTTAGATGCATCTGGTAAGTTTGTTCTTCCTGCATGGTGTGATAGTCATACACATATCGTTTTTGCGGGCAGTCGCGAAATGGAATTTCGAATGCGCCTGCAAGGGCATTCTTATGAAGAAATTGCAGCAAATGGCGGAGGTATCTTAAATTCTGCCGAAAAAATACAAGGGACGTCCCACGAATTACTTCTGGAAAGCGCGCTTCATAGATTGCATGAAGTCAGTAAAACAGGAACTGGAGCTATTGAAATTAAAAGCGGTTATGGTCTAACCGCAGAGAGTGAAATCAAAATGCTCAGAGTCATTCAGGAGCTAAAAAAACGTTCACCTGTAAGAATCAAAAGCACTTTTCTTGGCGCACATGCCATTCCTAAAGCATTTATGCATAATCGCCAGGGGTATATCGATCAGCTCATCAACATTATGCTACCGATTATTGCTGAGGAGCAATTGGCTGATTATATTGATGTTTTTTGTGATTTCGGTTTTTTTACGCCCGAAGAAACGGATCAAATCCTTCAGGCGGGTGCTAAATATGGGTTAAAACCAAAAATTCATGCCAATGAATTGGGTATTAGCGGAGGAGTTCAGGCTGGAATAAGAAATAATGCTATTTCCGTAGACCATCTAGAAAGAATTGGAGAAGAAGAAATCGAAGCGTTACAACAAAGCCAAACCATTCCAACCCTTCTTCCAAATGTCTCCTTTTTTCTTGATATTCCTTTTGCGCCAGCAAGAAAAATGATAGATACAGGCCTTGGCATTGCACTTGCCAGTGACTATAACCCCGGTTCCAGCCCCTCAGGAAATATACCGCTACTGCTTGCCATAGCTTGCCATCGAATGCAACTTTGGCCTGAAGAGACCATTAATGCTGTAACTATTAATGGTGCCTGTGCTATGGAAATACAACAAATGGCCGGTAGTATCACCATAGGAAAAGACGCAAGCCTCATCCTTACTGAGACCATTCCTGATATTTCTTATATGATGTATGCTTTTGGAAAATCACATATTGAAAAAGTATGGATTGGTGGCCAGTTAGTTTAGCACTTCATTACAATTCTGCAAAAAATGTTTTTACATGAATGGCATCTGCCGGCTTCATCTTACCAGCAAGAATTAATCTGATTTCACGGCGCCTGATGGCACTTTCGAAAAGTCGTTTTTCCTCATTGCTTACTGTAATTACCTGAGGTACAGGAATAGGTTTGCGGGAGACTTTATCGACAGCTACGAATGAAAAATACGCATGATTACACTGCCTTGGATTTGTACCCGGCATTTCATTAGCATATACTTCAACGTATACCTCAACGGAAGTATTAAAGGCCCTCGTTACTTTTGCCGTCAGTGTTATTACATCCCCCAAATGTATAGGGTGATGAAAGGATATATGGTCCACTGAGGCTGTCACTACGTGAGATTCACAATGTCTTGACGCACAAATCGCGCTAGCAATATCCATCCATCTCATTAAATATCCACCCATCAGATTTCCTAAAGGATTGGTGTCATTTGGCATAATCAATTCAGTCATTACAGTTTCTGAATCTTTAACTAATTTCTGTCTGGCTGTCATTAATAATGTTTAAATATATTCAAAACCAAATACCATAGAAAATTGATGCTTTAGCTTTTCAGCTACATCCTCCCAGTTAACTTCCTTATTAAGCTCGTTGTTTATGGATGTTACTGTTTTATTACTTTCCTGAATCCCACATGGTATTATACCTCCGAAATAAGACAAATCCGTTGATACATTAAGTGCAAAGCCATGCAGGGTAATCCATCGGGACAAATGTACACCAATGGCACATATCTTACGCTGACCAAATTCATCTTCAACCCAAACCCCCGTAAAGCCATTAATTCTTTTTCCTAAAATATCATATTCAGCGAGCACCCTAATGATTACTTCTTCCAATAATCGGACATACTGGTGGACATCAGTAAAAAAGCATTCTAGATCCAGGATTGGATAACCAGTTATCTGACCAGGGCCATGAAAAGTTATATCACCACCCCTGTTTATTTTAAAATATTCCACTTTTCTGGCTTCTCTATCGGAATCATTCATGAGCAAATGACTATCATCACCGCTCTTTCCCAGTGTATATACAGGAGCATGCTCACATAGCAGCAAATGATGTAGCGTATTACTAAAATCCGGCTTTAAAATACCTTTTTTAACCTCCATCAATCCTTTGTGAAGCGAAGTCTGATAATCCCATACATCCTTATAAGAACCAGCCCTGATCATTTCAAACTTAACTTTTTTACTTTTATCATTTTTTAAAAATGATACTTCTGGAGCAGGTGACTGATTTTCTTCAATTTTTGGCATAAAATTTCCTATATTTGCATAAAGCACATGATCATTATGACAAAATGCAATATATTAACAATCATATGGTTACTAAGTTTTAGCATACTCTCAGCGCAAAACCATACGATGCCAAATTTTACAGTAAATGATTCTGAAGGACAGGTCCACAGATTATATGAGGACCATCTCAATCAAGGAAAAACAGTTGTACTAAAATTCTTTTTCACCAGTTGTCCACCTTGCCAGGCGATTTCACCTTGGTTTCAGAGTAAATATATAGAATGGGGAGGTGGTCAAAATGATGTTAGCTTTTTGGAGCTAAGCACCTTAACTACAGACACCAATACAAAAATCAGAAATTTTAAAAATACTTATGGCCTTACCATGCCAGCTGCCGGTGGTGAGGGAGGATCTGTAACAGTGGTCAACACATTCAAAACAGGAGCCTATGGTCCTTGGTATGGCACTCCTTCCTTTGCTGTTATAGGCCCGGATAAAAAATTATATTACCCGGTATTTCAAGACGATCTCGATGATGTTATTGCTCAAACCGGAGCTCAAAGACCCGGCAATGCTGCACCTGCAACAATTTGGGTCAATATGACATCCAATCTTCCATCTATTCCAGATGGAGATATCAAACTTTTTCTGAAATCGTCTGCCAGTAGTTCGCCTAAAATTGAAATCATTAAAAATAACAATGGATTATACGCATTTACCTATCCAACGGCAACTTATCCGGAAATGGAAAATCCGGTGATTGTAATGGAAACAAATGCCAATGCTTACCACTTTAGCTTAAATTCAATAGACTTGCTTGACATCAGAAAGCACCTTCTGCTCATCAAAACATTCGATACACCTGAAAAACTTATAGCTGCAGATATAAATGGCGATGGACAGGTCAATACTAATGACTTGATCAATTTACAAAAGGCTATCATAGGATTAATTTCACAATTTCCTAATAGCAGGAAAAGTTATGTTGCTATACCATCTGAAGCCTCATTCACGACAACGCCAGGGCAATCCACAGAAGTTGCTTTAAAAATAATCAAGATTGGAAATGTTAATTAGGCCAAATATTTCCTATAAAGAAATATAACAAAATTTAATGTTACAGCAAACATCAGGTAAATGCCAGAAATAGTCAGATTTGTAAAACATGTGTCCATTAAAATTGCAGTTGTTTTCGTTTTAATAGCGATGATCCCTCCCATAAAAGGCGATGCCCAACTTGGAAATGCGCTATATCTCGACGGGAATGGAAATTATATGCGCATAAAACACCATAAGGATTTCAATGTACTTGCAGGTAAAAGTATGACGATTACCTGTCAGGTAAAAACTTCTGAAGCAGATGATTTTAGACGTATTTTATCCAAAAGATCCGGAACCATGTCTACCAATCCTGGCTATGAAATGTTTATTAAATCCGGAACAGGAGAATTGGGCATCAACCTAAGAATGTCCAACGGCGTAAATGCAGGACCTCCTTACAGCATAACAAAAATCAATGACGATAAATGGCATCATCTTGCTATGGTTATTAATGCCGAATTGAAGATAATTTCAATGTATATAGACGGAAGTCTACAACAAACGAGCACTAATGCGTCCATAGGTACACAGGATGCATATAATCTCACAGACATACTTGTTGGTGCTGGTAGCGGTCCAGGATTTTTCTGGAATGGATGGATAGATGATGTCCGAATTTACAACAATGCATTCAATTCGGATGAAATTGAAAAAGACATAACCTCAGCACCTGATAAAAATACATCAAATCTGATTGCAGCATGGGATTTTGAAAAAATTGATAGTATAACAGTCCAAGACACTAAAACCACACACCCGGGAACCCTAACAGCAGCCTGCAAAATTTTACCTGTTGATCCTTTTACGATGCAAATAGTTGAGATATCGGATTATTATCCGGATGCTCCCTGCGGTATAAATAATAAAGATGAAAGATTAGCTTCAGTAGTTTTCAAAACCTCTGGAGCTGTAAACCCAATTTTATTGGACAGTTTAAATTTTGTTCTTTCCGGAAATTTATCACCAAACTTCCTGAAAGATTTACAACTTAATTATACAGGAGGACAAAAAAGGTATAGAAAATCCTGGGCACAAAAAATTGGTTTTGGTCAAATTTATGGTGACACCATTAGAGTATCTCTGCAACAATATTTAAAGGAAGGTGATAATTACTTCTGGCTAACCACAGCATTTGACAGCACAGTGCAAGAGGGAGATTCTTTAGCCTGTACATTTATTGGTTATCGTTTAACGGGGAGTGACTTCGCCCCTTTCGAAACTCAAAAGTCTCCATGGTTAAGGCCCCTTATACCGGAACATCAACTGTTGTTTTCAGGTGGTGATTTTCAATCAGCTTCCTATCGAATTCCTGCGATTATTAGCCGGGGAGACACACTAATTGCGGTTGCAGATGCCCGAATTTTATCCAATGCTGATCTGCCAAACAACATTGATCTTTATGCAAGAACAAGTTTTGACAAAGGAAAAACATGGTCAGCGCCAGTCACCATCGCCAATTTTGGAAATGATGGAGCAAGCGATCCAGCACTGGTTTTAGACCCTCTGAGCGGCGACATAATTTGCTTATTTGCCTCCCATGCAGGATTATTTCAATCAACACCTGGGCAGAAAATAAAATTCCAAGTGTCAAGAAGCGCAGACAATGGTTTGAACTGGTCAGCTCCTGAAGATTTTTCCAACGATATTTATTTGTCCGGATGGTATGCAGCCTGGATTGCATCCGGTAATGCCCATGCGACAGCAGATAGTCTAATTTATGCCGTAGCAGGCGTTCGGGAAAACGAAAGTACACGCATCAGTAATTTTTTGATTTCTTCGATAGATGGAGGAAAAAGCTGGAAAAGCATACCTACACAAGCAAACCCTGTTGGTGATGAAGCTAAAGTGATTAGTCTTGAAACAGGAGAGCTCATGATGTTAATCAGGGCAACCGGACAGCGTAAAGTAACCTATAGTAGTGACAAAGGTCAGAGCTGGAGCCCTGTAAAAGTGGTTCCCGAATTGGTGGAACCCGGAGTCAACGGAGATCTCCTAAGATACACCTCCTTATCGTCTGGACAGGATAAAAACCGCATTTTATTTTCTATTCCAAACCATCCTACTCAAAGAAAAAACCTTACCGTATTTTTAAGCTACGACGAGGGTAAAACGTGGCCAGTTAAAAAAGTTATTTACCCTGGGTTAGCTGCATACTCTTCACTGGCTATTCTGGAAGATGGAAGCGTAGGAGTTTTCTATGAAAATGGGGAGTATGAAAATTATGAACTATATTTCGCGAGATTTACCCTAGATTGGCTCACCAATGGTGAAGACTCCTTCGGTGCACCCTCACAAACTAAAAATATAACCACAGATCATATCGATCTTAAGATTATTCCTAATCCAACAAATTTTACGACGAAGATTTATTATACCATACCTCAAAACCTATCTTGTGATGTCCATATTGATTTGATTAGTCAAGATGGTCGAGTAATTAAAATTCAAAAAGATGATTCAGATAATACAGAATATCCAAGATCTACCCTACTTGATGTTAAAAATCTACCATCAGGTGTTTACTATGTGCGACTACGTGCTGGCCAGCATCAACAAACGGAGAAACTTTTAATTCAACATTGAATTTTGCAATAGCCTTTATTTTTTACTATATTCAGTACCTTCAATCATTTTCCCTTTATACCTTATAATCAGGTACATCAGTGCAAATGCTATAATGAAAAGTCCAAGATTTATCATTAATCCCCCTCCGAATAAAGTAGACATTGTAACACAAATTATTGCTACCAAACCAACTATAAGAGCATAAGGCATCTGCGTTTTTACGTGATCGAGATGATTACAATCCGAAGCCATAGAACTTAAAATAGTCGTGTCAGATATGGGAGAACAATGATCGCCAAGTACTGATGCTGCCAATACAGTTGCCACTACATTATAAAGATACGGCCATGTAGTAACCTCATCCATGCCGGCAGCTATGCAGACGCCATATGTTGCCGGAATTGCAATGGGATATAGAATGGCCATTGTACTCCAGCTAGAGCCGGTGGAAAATGATATTAGCGCAGCGAGTATAAAAATAATAGGTGGCATCCATACAGGATCAATTTTACCTTGCAAAGCCATACTAATGTACCCTGCAGTATGAAGCTGATCTGTAACCTTGGCCAGAGACCATGCCAAAATTAAAATAATAAGCGCTGAAAACATAGTTTTAAAGCCCTCTAACACCCAATGCATAGTTTGTTCTAATTTCATGATACGTGAAGAAATTGTCATAACAACAGCTGCCAGTAATCCTGACAAACTTGCCCATATAAGCGCCACATAAGAATCTGAAGCACCAATCACCAAGCCAAGCTTATTAAAAAAACCAATCTCGTCCGGAGGAAGAAGATAATTCAAATTTGACAAGGTATATGACCAGCTAAAGGCATTGGTAGAGGCTCAGGGAAAAGACTTCAAAAAAGAATATGAAAATCTGTTTGTTTCATCTACCATTGCTAAAGCGATTTTAGAGCTTATGCCTGG
>JAUMBJ010000143.1:308-9803 GCA_032115755.1 Saprospiraceae bacterium | reverse complement strand
CAGGTCATCCGCATAAAATTTACGCCGAGACAGGTCATGAGATACATGCAGATGCCGTAATCATTGCTACCGGTGCAAGTGCCAAATGGCTTGGTATACCATCAGAGCAGAAATTGATGAATAAGGGTGTTTCTGCTTGTGCAGTCTGTGACGGCTTTTTCTTTAGAAATCAAGAAGTTGCCATAGTTGGAGGAGGTGATACTGCGGCAGAAGAGGCTACATATCTGGCCAAATTATGTAAAAAAGTACATCTTTTGGTTCGAAAAGGGGAAATGAGAGCATCAAAAATTATGCAGGAAAGAGTACTTAAGACCGAAAATCTTGTAGTTCACTGGCATACCGAAACGGATGAGATTTTGGGAGAGGACGGTGTAACAGGCGTAAGAATTAGAAATGTACAGACAAATGAAACATCAGAGTTGCCAGTAACCGGTTTTTTTGTGGCTATAGGACATAAACCAAACACAGAACTATTTGAGGGTTGGTTGGATATGGATGATAATAAATATCTGAAAGCCATTCCAGGACGCAGTTTAACTAATATTAAAGGTGTATTTGTTTCTGGAGACGCTGCTGATCATATATATAGACAGGCAGTAACCGCTGCAGGTTCTGGATGCATGGCTGCACTTGACGCAGAAAGATATCTTGCTGCAGAAGGTTTAATTTAAATTTATTTAAAGTTAAAAATATACATATGTCTAATGCAAAATTCAAACCTGGTGTATTGTTTGGGGATGATGTTACATCACTTTTTCAATATGCCAATGAGCATGATTTTGCCATTCCTGCCGTTAATGTGACAGGGACCAATACGGTGAATGCAGCGCTTGAAGCGGCAAGAGAGGTAAATTCGCCTATCATTATTCAGTTTAGTCATGGAGGTTCAGCATTTTATGCCGGAAAAGGAGTGTCCAATAAGGACCAGCAGGCATCAATTGCTGGAGGTGTTTCAGGGGCACTTCATGTTCATCAAATGGCATCGGTATATGGAGTTCCAGTAATTTTGCATACGGATCATTGTGCTAAAAATATTTTACCTTGGGTAGATGGACTTCTTGAAGCCAGTGAAAAGCACTATGCAGCTTTTGGTTATCCTTTGTTCAGTTCCCATATGCTTGATCTTTCAGAAGAAGATATTCACGAAAACGTTGATATTTGTAAAACATACTTGAATAGAATGCATAAGATGGGCATGACTCTTGAAATGGAACTTGGAGTTACTGGTGGAGAAGAGGATGGAGTAGACAACACCGGTGTCGATAGCTCCAGGTTGTATACGCAACCCTCCGAAGTTGCATTTGCTTATGAAGAATTGAGTAAAGTAAGCAAAAGATTTACAGTGGCTGCAGCTTTTGGCAACGTGCATGGTGTATATAAACCGGGAAATGTTAGTCTTCAACCTGTCATATTGAAAAATTCACAGGAGTATGTCCAGCAAAAGTATAATACAGGCCCCAATCCAGTACATTTTGTATTTCATGGTGGCAGTGGATCCTCTAGGGAAGAAATCCGAGAAGCCATTAGCTATGGAGCAGTAAAAATGAATATTGATACTGATACACAATGGGCATTTTGGGAAGGAATTAAGGATTACTATGAAAGTAATAAGGCTTTCATGCAAGGACAGATTGGAAATCCTGAAGGTGAAGACAAGCCCAATAAAAAGTATTATGATCCTCGTGTTTGGTTAAGATCTGCTGAAGTTTCATTTATTAAAAGACTTAAGCAAGCTTATGAGGATCTGAATTGTATGCATAGAAATATCTGATTTTATTTATTATGCTCAAACTACAAGCATAATCACAAATGGTAAAGCGGGAAGTGATTCAGCCCAAATGTCATAATATATAAATTGTCTTTTTTCGTTTTTGTGAGCGTAAGGGGAGGAGTTCCATATTGTAATGGCAAGCATGCTAGTCATAATACAATATGAACCAAAGGAATTAATATCCATGACAAAATCATTGGTTAGTACAAAGGCTAAAATTGTCATTACACCCATAAAAATGTAGCTTACCATTTTAGCGTTGTTTAAACCTAAAATATTTACAACGTTGCTTTTACCCGATAATTTATCTCTTTCACTATCCCGTATATCAAATAAAATAGTCAAAATAAGATACAATATTAAAGTTATACCTGAATAATTCCATATTATGGAGGGATCAGCTTTTGTGTCTAGTAATGGAATGGTAGCGGTTACCATTGTAAAGCAAACGCTAATCATTATATTTTTTAAAAACCCTATCTTTCTAATTTTTAAGGTTTCTGAAGCGTAGGGATGTATGTAGGCTATAGTTATTAAGAGTGGAATAGCCAGCCACCAAAGCGTCCTGTTCCATATGTCAAAATAGCTTATGCCTATGATGACATTAACCCACATCCATCTCTTTAGCCATACTTTTGAGGGTTGGGTATTTGAAGAAATGTCATGATTAATATGGTAAAAACAATAGCATGCCATGATCACGGGGATAACTGATTTGATATATGTTACGTCTATTGTGTAATCAAGTGCATGGAAAGAAAAAAGTATGAATAGTATTGTACATAACCCCAAATGCAGATAGGATGCTGCGTATAGTCTGATAAATTTGAATATCCAGGAAGTTATTAACATCAGATTATTTTGACGGTCTGTTTAAATTTCAAACTTAAAGATAGGCTATGTGATCGAGACTAGCTGTTCCTTTATTAAATGCTTATAGTAAACAAATGCTGTTCTATTTCGATAGAAAGATAATATTTTTATAGTTTGGCATGATAACTTTCTAGGCATAAATAATGCTTTTGATGCAGACAAGATACTTGACATGTCCAAATCTATAAGACTTAAGTTTATGGGAGCGGAATCGTTTAATAAAGGGGCACAATGATTTTATTAATCACCGCTTGGATGCTTTTTTTATTTTACTTGTTTTTTTACCGCCATTTTGACGGGTAGAAATTTTCTCTTTTTTTAAGATCTTGATTTTGTTTGTTTCTGTATCAAGATGCAATAATTCAAATAATTCTTCTTTGGTCATCTTTCTTAATGCTCCTGGCTGAAGATTTCCAATCTTTAAATCCTGAATCTGAACCCTAACCAGTCGAAGGACAGGGAATCCAGTTTGTGCGCACATTTTTCTGATTTGTCGGTTTTTACCTTCAGTAAGTGTGATTTTAATCCATGAGGTAGGTATTGTCAATCGCATTCTAACCGGAGGATTCCGCTCAGGGAGTACAGGAGGTTGTTTTAGTTTTTTTATTTCACATGGTTTTGTGATATACGGCCCTGTATCAAGTTTTATTTCAATACCTCTAGCCATTTTTTCTACGGCATCTTGCGTGATGTCTCCGTCTACCTGTACAAGATAAGTTTTTTGTTTTTTATTTCCGGGAAGCAGCAATAAAGTATTAATACTTTTATCATTCGTAAGTAAAAGAAGGCCTTCAGAGTCTTTATCCAGCCTTCCAACAGGGTATACGTCTTTGGGAACTTTAACAATGTCTTGTAGGCTTATATGATCTGGATGTGCTTTTGAAAACTGATTTATAACGTTGTATGGTTTGTAAAACGCATAATACAAAAATAAAGGTTGCACACTCATGTACTATACATTAAATCTGAAATGCATGATATCCCCGTCTTCCACTATGTAATCTTTTCCTTCCACATTCATTTTTCCAGCTTCTTTTACTGCTACTTCTGATCCAAATTTAATAAAGTCTTCATATTTGATGACTTCGGCACGTATGAAGCCTTTTTCAAAGTCCGTGTGGATAACGCCTGCTGCTTGAGGAGCTTTCCATCCTTTGCGGATAGTCCATGCACGCACTTCCTTTACACCTGCGGTGAAAAAGGTATAAAGATTGAGTAATTGATAGGCTGACCTTATGATTCGGTTAACTCCGGGTTCTTTTAGCCCCATAGCCTGTATGTATTCCATACGTTCCTCCTTAGACTCTAGCTCGGCAATTTCGGCTTCGATTCCTGCAGAAATGAGCAGGATTTCTGCCTGTTCACCTTTGACAGCTTCCATAAATCTTCTGGTATGGTTATTTCCGTTTAGGACGTCATCTTCATTGACATTACAAACATACAAAATAGGCTTTGAAGTGAGTAAATACATATCTTTAAAGAGCTCTTGGAATAATTCATCCACTTCAAAGCTTCGTGCCGGTTTTTCTGATTCAAGATGCTGAAGTAGCTTTTGCCCCCATTCAACCGCTAGTGCATCATCTTTTGATCCGGATTTGGCCTGCTTTCTCAATTTATCAAGCCTTTTTTCAACAGTTTCAATATCCTTAAAAATCAGTTCTAGATCAATAATTTGCTTATCCCTTACCGGATCTACACTGCCGTCAACATGGATAACGTTATCATCTTCGAAGCACCTTACAACATGAACAATAGCATCAACTTCACGAATATTGGCCAGAAATTGATTTCCTAGACCTTCACCTTTACTAGCACCTTTTATCAAACCCGCTATATCAAGAATTTCGACACTAGTGGGCAGTACTTTCTGAGGATTGACAAGGGATTCCAGTTTGTTTAGTCGCTCGTCAGGAACCACAATAATGCCCAAGTTTGGTTCTTTAGTGGCAAATGGATAATTAGCTGCCAGTGCTTTTGCCGATGTCAGCGCATTGAATAATGTCGATTTCCCTACATTTGGCAAACCTACGATGCCACACTGAAGTCCCATATTTTGATATATTTAATAAAAAAAGTGCAAATATACATAAAATTCAAAGGCTTTTGAAGGTTTATTTTTAAAAGAAACCATACTAAGTATATCGTTTATTTGTCGCCAAATTGGTGTTTGTGCATAAGTTTGATGGGCAATATAAATTTCACGAATCGTGGATTAAGATAATGTGAGCAGGATAAATGGAAACATATGTAATTTGGGAAGGTCGTTTGCCCCCAACTAATCCATTGAGATATCAACTAAATAATTGATTTCTGAACAAAGAGCATTTAATTATGTTACATCTACCACATCATTTATTCATGCTTGGATGGAATTTTACGGATTATATACATCAAGAAGGAGGTAGTCATTTTGAGCGCCTTCTCAAAATTTTTAAAGATGTACTAATACACACATCTGGCGATGTTCGTGAGGCATTTTCCTGGATGACAGAGTTGGATAGGAGATACCATCTTACTTCACCTGATTATGGTATAGCGGACTTTATACGTGAACTTCAGGACACAGGTTATATTAAAAATGGTAAAAATGCAGAGGGAAATGTATCTCCAACGCCAACCTCAAAAATGGAAATTGCATTGCGCCGACATGCATTGGATGATATTTTTGAACATCTTAAAAAGACATCTCGTGGCAAGCACAGCACACCGGTTTCTGGAATAGGAGATGAGCGAACATCTGATGTCAAGCCATATGCATTTGGCGATAAGCTTGAGGATATTGCTTTTTCAGAAACTTTAAAAAATGCTCAAATCAATCATGGTTTAGAAGAACTTTTGATTACAGAAGAAGATCTGACTTTGTATGAAAATTATCAACAGGCTCAGTCGAGTACTGTACTAATGATTGATATTTCCCATTCCATGATTCTTTATGGAGAGGATAGAATCACTCCTGCGAAGAAGGTTGCTATGGCATTGTCAGAAATGATCACTACCCGGTATCCAAAAGATACTCTTGATATTATAGTATTTGGAGATGATGCATGGAAAATAGATATCCGGGATTTACCATATCTTCAGGTCGGTCCTTACCATACTAATACCGTAGCAGGACTTGAATTGGCAATGGATATACTGAGAAAGCGTAAAAATCCCAATAAACAGATTATGATGATTACTGATGGTAAGCCAACATGTATTAAAAAGGGAAAGTCTTACTATAAAAATAGCTTTGGATTAGATAAGCATATTTTGCAAAGGACACTCGCATTGGCGCTTACATGCAGAAAGATGTTTATTCCCGTTACTACATTTATGATAGCCCGTGATCCATGGCTAGTGCATTTTGTAGACGAATTTACACGCATAAACCAAGGGAAAGCATTTTATTCATCGCTAGAAGGGCTTGGTGAATTTGTATTTATGGATTACAAACAGCAAAAAAGAAAAAGAAGAAACTCATGATAAAGAATGCCCATAAAACGATTAAAACAGTAGGTCAGTTAAAGGAGTCTGGCTATGTCCCAAAATCTATTAAAGAGGAAATGAGGTCAAATCTCATACTTAAGTGGCAAAAAAAGCAAAAAGTTTTTGACGGTATTATTGGATTTGAGGATACAGTAATTCCTGATCTCGAAAGGGCAATTTTGTCACGCCATAATATTTTATTACTAGGATTGAGAGGCCAGGCCAAGACAAAAATTGCCAGATTAATGGTTGAGTTGTTAGACGAGTATATACCGGTTTTGGAAGGTTCTGAGGTAAATGAAGACCCAATGCAGCCATTTACAGCACAGGGTAAGGAATTGCTGAAAACACTGGGTGATCAGGCAAAAGTAAATTGGATGCATCGCTCAGAGAGGTACGTGGAAAAATTGGCAACACCTGATGTTAGTATCGCTGATTTGATTGGAGATATTGATCCTATAAAGGCAGCTACACTTAAGCTTTCTTACGCTGACGAGCGAGTTATCCATTATGGATTGATACCGAGATCCCACAGAAGTGTTTTTGTTATTAATGAATTACCTGATTTACAACCTCGTATCCAAGTCTCCTTGTTTAATATTTTGCAGGAAAAAGACTTACAGATCAGAGGATTTAAATGGCGACTTCCATTGGATATTCAGTTTGTTTTTACTGCAAATCCTGAAGATTACACCAATAGGGGAAGTATAATCACCCCTTTAAAAGACCGGATAGAAAGTCAGATTCTGACCCATTATCCCAGGAGCATTGAAGATTCAGTTCGTATTACATCTCAGGAAGCCAGGATTCATCCAGATCAGCAGAAAGCTGTGTTAGTTCCTGAGTTACACCGCACGCTGTTGGAAATGATTGTATTTGAAGCAAGAGAAAGTGAACTTACAGATGAAAAAAGCGGCGTATCTGCGCGTATGAGTCTTACTGCATTTGAAAATCTGGTCAGTACTGCGGAAAGAAGAATGCTGTTGCAGGGGCAGCAAACGACAACGACACGAATTTGCGATTTTTGGGGTATTATTCCCGCCATTACAGGAAAAGTTGAGCTTGTATATGAAGGCGAACAGGAAGGACCTTATCAGGTTGCATTGCAGTTGATTTTTGCTGCTTGTAAAAAAATGTTCCTGGAATATTTTCCAAATCCAAACCAGAAGATTAAAAAGGATGTTAAAGATGAGTACAATGTAATAAAAGCATGGTTTGCTGGAGGCCATGAAACTTTGCTTTTATTGGATGCTTCAGACAATGAATTTTTAGAAAGTCTTCATAAGGTAGAGGGTTTATTGACAATGGTAAAAAATCATTATCCTAAATATAGTCAATCCTGGCATTATGCAGAATTGATTTTATTTGGCCTATCTGAAACCGAAGTGATTGGCAAGAATATTGTAGATAAAAATATTCAGTTTATGGATCCACTATCCAATATGCTCGATGATCTTTCAGACAATTAGTCATTAACAATATATTAACAGCTGAAATTATTTACTTCGATAAACATTTTTGCCATACAAATATTAAAAATTATAGTTAATCATTAAAAAACGAAATTCATGAAAAACATTTTCTTATTCGTATTTTCTATTTTGGTTTCTGGTCTTTTTGCACAGATAAAAACACCTGCAGCGAGTCCACTGGCTAAAGCTGAATACACCGTAGGGTTGACAACAATTCAACTTGAGTTTTCTAGGCCAAGTAAAAGCGGTAGAAACATTTTTGGTGACCTAGTTCCTTACGATCAGATGTGGAGAACGGGAGCCAATAAAAATTCCATGATCACTTTCAGCGACGATGTAATGATAGGTGGATCGGAAGTTAAAAAAGGTACTTACGCTATATTTACCAAGCCGGGAATGAGCAGTTGGGAGGTGTATTTTTACAGTGATACCGAAAACTGGGGTATTCCTGAAAAATGGGATAATGCAAAAGTAGCAGCTAAAGTAATGGTAACACCTGTAAAGATGTCCAATGCTACAGAAACTTTTACACTAAGTATAGGTAATCTTACAAATACTTCATGCCATTTGGATCTTACATGGGATAATATCAACATTCCTGTAAAAATTGAGGTTCCAACGGACAAAACAGTTTCTGCAAATATAAAGCAGATTATGGACGGACCTACAGCATCAGATTATTACAATGCAGCAAGATATTACAGAGAAGCTAAGAAAGATCTTTCTCAGGCTTTGGTATGGATGAATAAATCTGTCGATATGGGGAATAATAAATTCTGGCATTTGAGACAAAAGTCATTGATCGAAGCTGATCTTGGAAATTACAAAGATGCTATCGAAACAGCTAAAAAATCATTACAGCTTGCGAAAGAAGCTGGTAATAATGATTATGTCAAAATGAATGAAGATTCCATTGCAGATTGGTCAAAAAAGACTAAGTAAACCCTGCATAAAAATTTAATTAAAGCGGAGTATGTCAAACATACTCCGCTTTTTATTTTTGGTATCATGCAAACAACAGAACAAATTGATGCTTTAATTATTGGTGGAGGCGCTGCGGGATTTTTTGGTGCTATCCAATATAAAAGAAAACGCCCTGAGGACCGGGTTGTAATTCTAGAGCAATCAGGTCAACTTTTGTCAAAAGTGAAAATATCCGGAGGAGGACGATGTAATGTTACCCATGCATGTTTTGAACCAAAAATACTAGTGTCAAATTATCCTCGCGGTTCTAAGGAAATGCTTGGACCATTTTTTCAGTTTGGCCCAAAGGATACCGTTTCATTTTTTGAGGAGCTTGGGGTTGAGATAAAAACCGAAGCCGATGGAAGGATGTTTCCAGTCAGTAATTCGTCTGAAAGTATAATCAGAGCACTTACAGCGGAAGCAGATCGCTTGGGTATCAATATTTATGTTTCTTCAAAAGTGCAACATTTAAGCTATGATAAAAAAGAAAGCATCTTTACCATTGCTACATCAAAAGCAGTTTATCAAACAAATAAATGTTTATTTGCAGCCGGCAGTAGTCAATATTGTTGGAAGCTTTTGGGAGATCTAGGTGTGGGGATAATAGATCCGGTTCCTTCTTTGTTTACCTTTCATATAGATGACAAGACTCTTCATGCCTTAGCAGGTATTTCTGTACCAAATACAAGCCTTAGAATAAGTGAAGAAAAGTTGCAAACATTTGGACCGCTGCTTATTACGCACTGGGGGGTTAGTGGCCCTGCAGTATTAAAAATGTCTGCATTCGGGGCAAGGGCTTTACATGCTTGTGCGTATCATGTTGATGTAGAGGTTGATTGGTTGCCAGAAACTTTATTTCCTACATATGAAGAATTCAAACAATCTGCACCTAAAAAACAGATTGCTTATTGTCCTTTTGAAAGCCTGCCTTTTAGGTTATGGTTG
>JAUMBJ010000143.1:0-298 GCA_032115755.1 Saprospiraceae bacterium | reverse complement strand
TATCAAACATTACACCAAAGGGTGAAATCTACAGTTCTTAAAATGAGCGGAAAAAGTACTTTCAAAGAAGAATTCGTTACGGCAGGAGGAGTGGATTTAAAAGAAATTGATTTTAAACGGTTCGAGCATAAACATATAAAAGGCCTTTTTATGGCGGGAGAAATACTTAATATTGACGGTGTTACAGGTGGTTTTAATTTTCAGGCAGCCTGGACAGGTGGCTTTATTGCTGGTAATGCAATGGCTACGCACATCAATGATTAACGAATTTTTATTCCATCCTAATAAACATTTATTA
>JAUMBJ010000142.1:0-5365 GCA_032115755.1 Saprospiraceae bacterium | reverse complement strand
CGCAAGACATTCATAAGGAATTAGAATCCAGCATTGCAAAGTTTGTAGGACAGGAAGATGCCATATTATACGCAGCTGCCTTTGATGCAAACGGAGGACTTTTTGAGCCATTATTGGACGATCGAGATGCGATCATATCTGATGCATTAAATCATGCATCAATAATTGATGGAATTAGATTGTGTAAAGCTTCCAGATTCAGGTATGAAAATAATGACATGAAGGATCTTGAAGAAAAACTGAAGGAAGCAAAATCAAGTGGAGCCAGAAGAATATTGATTGCTACTGATGGTGTTTTTTCAATGGATGGCATCATAGCACAAATTGATAAAATATGTGATCTTGCAGATAAATACGGAGCAATGACCATGGTAGACGATTGTCATGCAACGGGATTTATTGGCAAAACTGGACGGGGATCTGCAGAGCATGCCAATGCTTTTGGACGAGTTGATATTATCACCGGAACCTTTGGAAAAGCGCTTGGTGGCGCATCCGGAGGATTTACCGCCGCGAAATCAGAAATTGTAGAATTACTCCGTCAAAAATCAAGGCCTTATTTATTTTCAAATACGCTGGCTCCAGCTATTGTCGGTGCATCAATTAAGGTATTAGATATATTAAGCCAAAGTACCTCCCTTAGAGACAAACTGGAAAAAAATACAGCCCTTTTTAGGGCAGAGATGACAAAAGCCGGATTTGATATTATACCAGGAACACACCCTATTACCCCCGTTATGCTTTATGATGCGCCTCTTGCTCAGCAGTTTGCCAATGAATTACTTGAGGAAGGGATTTATGTTATTGGGTTTTTCTTCCCTGTCGTGCCTAAAGGCAAGGCACGTATCAGAGTTCAGATTAGTGCTGGACATGAGGAGGAACATATCTATAGAGCGGTGGAGGCTTTTGTCAAAGTGGGTAAAAAATTAGGTGTTATTGTCTAGGTTTATTTAAAGTCTGACATACACCGTTTACATATTTTGAATATAGTTTGAACCTCAAATTAGTCTTATCAGCTTTGTAATAATAATTAAATACCTATTATGAATCATTTGAAATTTAGCTACAACGAGTTTCTCGCCTTGCTGTTACTTTATATTGCTCAAAGTGATGCTTCGATGGATGAATCTGAAAAATTACTCATTAAGAGAAAAATTGGTAAAACTACATTCCATCATATCATACCTCTTTTTGAATCCATGTCAGACGGAGAAATTTTACAAACAATTACGGATTATAAAGGTGTATATTTTCCAACAGCAGACCAAAAAAAGGAAATTTTAATGGAAATTTCAGCATTATTTTTTTCGGATAAGGAATTTTCCGTAATGGAGCAAGCTATTTTTAAGATGCTCGAGCGCATTATTTAAGATCCTTAATATGAATTTAGAAATCCATAATTCAACTTTTCTGGTTACGGGCTCAACAAGTGGTTTAGGAAGGGCTGTAGCCATTAAATTATTGGAGGAAGGAGCTCATTTGATAATTAATGCTCGTGGAGAGGAAAAGCTTTTGGACTTGGCAAACCAATACCCTGGCAACACAGAAATACTAGCCGGAGATATAACTACAGATGCCTGCATCAGTGATCTTGTCAGGAAGCTTCATGGAAAAAAATTACATGGGATGGTCATTAATGCTTCAGGGCCACCTGTTAAGTCATTTATTGAAACAGATATCGAAGACTGGGATGAGGCATATGCAAAAATACTGCGTTGGAAAATTAAAATCACCAAAGAATTACTAGGTATATTTATGGAGCAAAAGTATGGAAGACTTTTATTTATAGAAAGTGCCTCCGTAAAGCAACCCGTAGAAAATCTTATTTTAAGTAACGCCATGCGACTTGCAGTAGTTGGATTTATAAAAACGCTTTCTCAGGAAATTGCCCCTCTTGGCATTACAGCAAATATACTTGCCCCCGGATATCATGCCACACCGGCTATGGAACGTTTATTAACGCATAAGTCACTTTTACTGGGCATCTCACCTGAAGAAGCCAAAGTTCATTTTGAAAAAGAAATAAAAACTGGGCATCTTGGTAACCCTGAAGATTTTGGATCGCTAGCTGCATGGCTATTATCACGTCATGCAGGTTATATTACTGGCCAGACTATTGCAGTTGATGGAGGCCTTGTAAAAGGAACCATGGGGTAACCTGTTTTTGTCCGCACAATGTACTATCTTTGTTGTTTATGCTAAAGCAATTACACATAGAAAATTATGCTATTATAGACCAACTGGACTTGGAGTTAGGTAATGGTCTTTCTATCATTACTGGTGAAACGGGAGCTGGAAAATCCATACTTCTGGGTGCATTGGGACTTATTTTGGGTAATCGAGCTGATAGCAAAGTATTATTTAATGCTGAGAAAAAATGTATTGTTGAAGCTATATTTGATATTTCCGGATATGAAGTAGTTGAATATCTGAAGGAAGAAGAACTTTATGAAGGAGATGAATTGATTATTCGCCGGGAGATTGCATCGAATGGAAAAAGTCGGGCCTTTATAAACGATACACCAACAACACTTGAAGTACTAGGAACTATTGCTGAAAAACTTGTAGATCTACACCAACAGTTTGATACATTAGATATTCATCGAGAAGATTTTCAGACTGATATTTTAGATGCGCTCGCAGGTCAACTAGCAGAAAAAAAATCCTACCAGCAAACCTATAACGTTTATAAAAGTAATATTGCAAAAAAGCAGCATTTGTCAGAGCGACTCGCTAGAACACGTCAGGAACATGAATTTCTTAGTTTTCAACTCAAAGAACTTCAGGATGCAAAACTTGAAAAAGGTGAACAAAGCATCCTTGAAGATGAGCTTTCATTACTCACTAATTCAGGTGAAATCAAACAAGTTTTTGAGTCACTCATACATGTTGTAGAAGAAGGTGATCTAAATGTTCGAGATTTACTTAAGCCTATAGTTTCGAATTTGCATCACATCAGCCACCTATCCCCAACATTTTTAGAATTATCTAAAAGGCTTGATGAATCCATAGAAGAACTATCCGATATTGCCAGGGAATCTTCAAAAATAGCAGATCAAACAGAAATTGACAATACCCGAATCACCTTTGTTCAAGAAAGATTAAATCTTCTTTACAAATTAGAAAAAAAATACGGTGTTAATAACCTTGAAGATCTAATAGCCGTAAGGGAAGATATTGAAAATAAACTATCTGCTTTCGAAACAGCGGATGAAGAAATTTCAGGATTAGACAACCTCATTTTACAACTTTCCTCTGAATTAAATAAGCAAGCCGAATTGCTGCATGAACAAAGAATAAAGGCTGCAAAAATATTGGATGAAAAACTTGCCATGTCCTTATCTGAATTAAAAATGGAGCATGCAAGCGTCAAAACGGAGGTGACTGCTGTTTCAGATTTTAATGCTCATGGAAAAGACAATGTACAGCTGCTATTTTCTCCTAACAAAGGTAGTACTTATACAAGTATAAAGCAATCTGCTTCCGGAGGTGAACTCTCCCGACTTAATCTATGCATTAAATCACTTGTGGCCAATACCATAAAGCTACCTACTTTAATCTTCGATGAAATTGATACCGGCGTATCAGGAGATGTTGCTATGAAAATGGGAAATCTCATTAGAAAATTAGCCGATCATCATCAGGTCATTACGATTACACATTCACCTCAAGTCGCTTCCAGAGCGGATATGCATTATATGGTCTACAAAAATCATCAACAAGAGAGAACTTTTACGGGTGTAAAAATCTTAAGTTTTGAAGAACAGGTTGTTGAAATTGCTAAGATGCTTGGTGGAGACACTCCCTCTCAAAAGGCCATTGAAACGGCGAGGGAACTCAAGGGTATCTGAGGACAAAACCGATGCAATTAATCCATAAAATTTACGTAGGGTATAAAAGTTCATTCGCCGGAATAAATCAGGAGGTTTGGTGGTTGAGTCTTGTCATGCTCATAAACCGATCAGGTGCAATGGTGATTCCGTTTATGTCACTATATTTAACAACAACACTTGGCTTCACGTTTACTCAGGCAGGATTTGTTATGGGAGCATATGGTTTGGGAAGTATATTGGGTGCTTTTTTGGGTGGAGAATTGACGGATAGGTTCGGTTCTTATAAGGTACAGCTTATTTCACTTGCCGGAGGAGGAATTACAGTTTTTACATTATTATTTTTGGAAAATTTTGAAAGTATTGTAAGTGCGGTATTCCTTTTTGCACTTATATCTGATACACTTCGCCCTGCCAATAGTGTTGCTGTATCTCAGTTTTCCAATGAAGATAACAGGGTTAGGTCTTTTTCACTTATGCGCCTTGCCATTAACCTTGGATTTTCCATTGGCCCCGCACTGGGAGGGCTCATTTCAGGTATGGCTGGATTTAAATGGATTTTTTTAGCGGATTCACTGACGTGTTTTGGTGCGCTATTTATTTTAAAGAAGTTTATACCCCCAAGACCAAATGATACGCCTAAAGTAGAGGTACAATCAACAAATTCAGGACAGTTGGTATCTGCCTATAAAGATTATTATTATTTATTTTTTATTGGACTTGTCATGTTATATGGCACTTTATTTTTTCAATTTTTTAGTTCAATTCCTGTATTCTGGAAAATCAACCATTTTTTTAGTGAGATGAAAATAGGATTTTTACTAGGGTTAAATGGATTACTCATTGCGCTTTTAGAAATGCCATTTGTGAGATGGATTCAAAAAAGACATCCTCATTACAATACGATACCTATGGCGTTTGGGTTACTTGGGGTAAGTTATATTTGCCTTCTATTTAATGAATCGGTATTCACTACAGCAATATTTTTTATTGTTTTGTTGTCTTTTTCTGAAATGCTTGCCATGCCTTTTATGTTGAATTTTTCTATAACAAGGGCTTCGGAAGTAAAAAAAGGACAATATATGGCGCTATATTCTATTGCTTACGGACTTGCTCATATTGCAGCGCCAATTATAGGTATGAGGTATGCCGAGCGTTATGGATTTGATCCATTGTTTATATTACTGGGATGTATTTCGGTGGCAGGTACTTTAAGTGTTTGGATATTTTTCAGACAAAATAAAAAAGGACAGTAATAAACCGTCCTTCTAATTATATGTTCTCCTGAAAAGAATTAATCAAAGGTATTAACTGCCGCACATCAAGCATCCTTCTTCCATTGTACATACGGCACCTTCAGCAAGATCCATTACTTCATTTTCAGCTGGTTTATCTTCAGCACTTACTTTAATTCTCTGATGTTCGGCATCTAGTGTAAATTTAATTGGATCTACAGCGGCCTTACTTCTCAAGTAATACATACCTGTCTTTAGGCCTTTCTGCCAGGCATAAAAATGCATGGAGGTGAGTTTTCC
>JAUMBJ010000141.1:12450-14860 GCA_032115755.1 Saprospiraceae bacterium | reverse complement strand
GATGGACTTGTAACGGCTCCAGTCAATAAATACGCTTTAAAACTTGCCAATTTTGGCTTCCCAGGCCATACAGAATTTTTAGCGGCACGAGACAATACAAAAGATGCACTGATGACGATGGTGAGTGATTACCTTGTGGTAGCTACGGTAACCAATCACCTCCCGGTCTCTGAAGTAGCAGGAAAACTTTCTAAGGAACTCATTTTATCAAAAATTACTACGCTACACAAGACACTAATTGAAAATTTTGGAAAGGATAAGCCTGTTATCGCAGTATTGGGTTTAAATCCTCATGCTGGAGATGAAGGTGCCCTTGGAAATGAAGATGAGCAGATCATAAGACCAGCGATTATCGAAGCCAAAAAAAATGGTATCATGGTTGCCGGTCCATACCCGGCCGATGCCTATTTTGGTTCCGGAAAATGGTCGAAAGTCGACGCTACATTGGCGATGTATCACGACCAGGGATTGATTCCTTTTAAAACCATTTCATTTGGTGAAGGGACAAATTTTACGGCAGGACTTTCTTTTGTACGTACTTCTCCGGATCATGGTACTGCTTTTGATATTGCAGGCAGCAATCAGGCAGACGCTTCTTCTATGACGGCTTCAATATATAAAGCGATTGAATTGATACGCAATAAAAAGGAATATGCCGAGGATAGGGCCAATCCTTTGGTTAGACAGAAAAAGCAGTCTGCAGGCATTAATGATTAGCCAGTGCGCTTAAATTACTCCCGGCTGTGCCTACCAGTGAAAATCTGGCAAAAAGGTCCTCTTCGTACCATCCAATGCGCTTGGTTTTTTTGACCATTTCGGCATGAGCCCTGCTTTGATAAGCAAATTTTTTCATGGTAGCCCCGTCAGGCCATATACTAAAGGTCGCCTGATACCTGAATGGCATTTCCCCAATTCCAACGGCAAAAACGGGTTGCATCGCTTCTTTGCGTAAGCTTCGAGTGACGGCAGGAACATCCTTCCAGAATCGGATCATTTCCGACCATTTTATAGTCGCTCTGGTGATTACGGCTACAGGATCTTTCTCCTCATATACAGCCGATATCTGAAACGGCTGTTGTCCTCCCCAACTACCGTGTACCATGGATGTTTTTAAAAAAATATGTTCAAAACGGGTGCTCCGATTGAAATATGCCTGCAAAAAATTTGCTTCCTCCATCCCGTGTTTGGCTTCTTGTTCCGAACTCCAGATGCTGAGCATTACATAGCGTCCGAAATTGGGGAGGATGCCAAATCCATTTTTTCTTCCACTCCCAAATAGTTTTATCATTTCAAGGCCGGGTGTATCGGGGATATCCCTTAACAGCGTCCCCATAGAAGTGAATGCAAAGTATTTATTTTTCAACCCTTCAAAATCCAGAATACTTACCACTACGGTCTGGTTATTTTGTTCGGGTGAAGTTTGCATAGCATAAGATTTTACTTTGGCAAAACAAGATTTATCTTTTATTGTTGCAATAAATGCATAGTGTTGGCATAGTCACCGAATAATTGTTAATTGGTATTTGGTATTATGTTAAAATACTAAACAATATAATTGTAGTATGAGTCCAAGACCAAAAAAACGCGTTGCCATTATCGGGGCAGGAATTGCGGGCATGGCTACGGCAGCAAGGCTGGCGGCAAAAGGTATGGAAGTAGAGGTCTTCGAAAAAAATACGTATCCGGGAGGTAAACTCAGCCATTTTGCCCACGAAGGATACCAGTTTGATGCAGGGCCTTCTTTGTTTACTCAAGCGGCACAAGTCGATGAGTTGTTTAGAGTTTGTGGGTTGAGGCCGGAAAACCATTTTAAATATCTAAAATCTGAAGAAGCCTGCAGATATTTTTTTACATCCGGTAAGAAAATGATCGCTTACACCGATAGACATCGGCTGGCTGCTGAGATGGCACAGCAACTTGGTGAAAATGAGCAGGATATCCTCCGTTATATGAATGCCTCCGAATCTGCGTTTAATCAAATAGGCACATTGTTTCTGACAAAATCGCTGCATAAGATTTCTTCTTTTAGCCTTAGGGAGATCTGGGGCGCGATCAAGGCTACAAGACCAGGATATTTGTTTTCATCTTTAAATGATTACAACAAAAACCTGCTGAAGACGAAAGAAGCAGTTCAGATATTCAACAGATATGCTACCTACAACGGAAGTAATCCTTTTACTGCTCCTGCCATGCTGTCTATGATTCCACATCTGGAAATCAATGAAGGTACTTTTTACCCTGCTGGGGGTATGATCAGTATTACTAGAAGTATTCACCAGCTGGCTGAAAAAATGGGTGTAAAATTTCACTTCAACGCTCCCGTAGAATCCATTCTTACAGAAGGAAAAGATTTAAAAGGGATTCTTGTTCAAGGTGAAAAAAAATACTTTGATGCTGTCGTCAGCAATAT
>JAUMBJ010000141.1:5684-12440 GCA_032115755.1 Saprospiraceae bacterium | reverse complement strand
GACGTGTATTATACCTATGGAAAATTACTGGGTAATCCGGTTAGGGCCCGAAAAGTACTTCAACAGGAAAGAAGTAGCAGTGCGGTTATTTTCTATTGGGCTATTAATACGAGCTTTTCTGAACTGGGATTGCACAATATCTTTTTCACGGATGATTATAAAACAGAATTTGATTACATCTTTAAGCGTATGGGTATGTATCATGACCCAACGGTATATATCAATATTACTTCAAAAATGGAATCCGGACAGGCGCCGGAAGGAGCTGAAAACTGGTTTGTGATGGTTAATGCACCGCACGATAAGGGACACAATTGGGAGGAATTGCGACAACAGACCCGTCAAAATGTATTGTCCAAACTTACCAGAATGCTGGGGAGAAATCCTGAGCCTCATATTGTTTTTGAAGATTACCTTGATCCGCCGGGGATTGACTATAAAACAAACAGTTACACAGGAAGCTTATATGGAACCAGCAGCAATTCTAAGTTTGCAGCATTTTTGAGGCATCCCAATTTTGCAACTGCCTACAAAGGACTTTACTTTGTAGGTGGAAGTGTGCATCCAGGTGGTGGCATTCCACTTTGTTTGCGAAGTGCAGAAATCGTTTCAAATCTCTTATAGTATGAATGCGGAAAAAGACAATTTAAACGCCAGCCAAATGGATAAAAGAGACAAAGGTATCTGGCTGATAGCCTCCATATTTATTGCATTGTTGTTTCATGTTTCAGGAATCATTGGTATGAAAGGGGAGCACAGGGATTGGTTTATAGCGCATACTCCAGTAAATCTAATTTTGATGACAGTTTTGGTATTGTTAAATGAGCGCTTTCCAAATAAAAAATTTATCATTTTTGGAGCTATAGCTTTCTTAACTGGTATGGTTGTAGAGATTATCGGGGTGCAAACAGGACTGCTATTCGGAGATTATGCCTATGGCACAGTGATGGGAATAAAATTTGCTGGTGTACCTATACTTATCGGGTTGCTATGGTTTGTAACGATATTTGGGGCCGGACATGTAACACAAATCATACTTGGAAATAGAATCGATTCTCCTTCCATAAAAGCTATAATAGCGGCATTAATCACTACTTTGTTTGATGTATTGCTGGAGCCGGGCGCTATTTCGCTTCGGTACTGGCAATGGTTTACAGTACATGGTGAGGTGCCTTTGTACAATTACGTCTGCTGGTTTTTTACGAGCTTATTGCTACATATATTATTTTTTAAATATTATTGGGATAATGAAAGAACGGGTAGATTTACAGCAACGTTATTTGTCATTCAAATGCTTTTTTTTGTCTTCCTTTTGATGTGAATTTGATAAGGAGGGGTCATGATTTGGCCTAAAAACCAATTCAATATACTGGAAAAATTCAGTATTTTTTCATATCTTTGCACCTCTGAAACCGGAATGTAGCGCAGCTTGGTAGCGCACTAGCATGGGGTGCTAGGGGTCGCTGGTTCGAATCCAGTCATTCCGACATACTTAATGATCTGTAATTTTTACAGGTCATTTTTTTTAAATTAAAAATTCAATTCCCAAGTATGCATGCTATAATAAATATCATGCTGGTAAGAGAAAAAGAAAAGTTTCAAAATTTTGGAAATCTAAGATCTGTTGCAATAGATCAGGACAATAAATAACACTTTAATGGCCATATGATCTAAAAGTGAAAAAAATGTTAATTATTAATTAGAAGAGCAACTACCCATGCACCACATATTTCTATATTTTTGTGGTATCTACCAACTTGAAACTTATGCAAGACGTAAAACTATTTTCTGCTACCAAATCCCAGTACCTCGCCGAAAAAATTGCCGATTATTATGGTTCCCCTTTGGGTAATATCAATTTGAAAACATTCAGTGACGGAGAGATGCAGGTCGTGATCGATGAATCTGTGCGAGGAAGTCATGTATTCTTTATAGGGTCCACCTTTGGTCCTTCTGACAATATTATGGAAATGCTGCTGATGATAGATTCCGCTAAACGGGCATCTGCAGGGTACATTACTGCTGTTATTCCTTATTTTGGATATGCGAGGCAGGATAGAAAGGATAAGCCAAGGGTGCCGATTTCTGCTAAATTAGTGGCCAATATATTTGAAGCGTCAGGTGTGGATCGCATTATGACTATGGATTTGCATGCTGAACAAATTCAAGGTTTTTTTGATATACCGGTAGATCACCTTAAATCTGAGGCTATATTTATGCCTTTCTTGAGTCAGCAGGATTTAAGCAATGTTACTTTTGCTTCTCCTGATGTAGGTGGTGTTAAAAGAGCCAGGAGTTATGCCCAGTATTTTCACCGTGACCTGGTGATTTGTGATAAGGAGCGACGAAAAGCCAATGAGGTAGCAGGAATTACAGTGATAGGGGATGTTTCGGGCGCAGATATTATCCTGGTGGATGATATTATCGATACGGCTGGAACACTATGTAAAGCGGCAGATGCCCTGATTGAAAAAGGCGCCAAAAGTGTCAGAGCATTACTGACACATGCTGTACTTTCTGGAAATGCTTATGAAAATATTGAAAAGTCCAATATTACAGAGATTATTGTTTCAGACAGTATTCCTTTAAAAAAACAATCGCCAAAAATAAAGGTGTTGTCCTGTGCAAAATTATTTGCCAGAGCAATTCGTAATACGCATGAGTACAAATCTATTGCTGCCTTGTTTGTGGAAAAAAATTAATGATATATTAAATCCATTTTCTCCTCCAGAAATAATATAATAAGGACATGGCAATAAGTCCCATGAGGGCTAGTGCATAATAATACCCGTATTTCCAGCCGAGCTCTGGCATATGTTGAAAGTTCATGCCATATACACCAACAATAAAGGTAAGTGGTATAAACAGTGTCGAAATGATGGTTAATACTTTCATGATTTTATTCATTTCGTGGCTGATCTGATTTAAATACAAATCTTTTAAACCAAGATTTAATTCGCGGTAGCTTTCTAGAAGATAGTATGCCTGCATGGTATGGTCATAGACATCCATGAAAAAGCTTTTAGTATTCTCTTTGATAAGAGGCGAATTTGATTTAGTAATATGCATGAGTACATCTCTGGCAGGATAGAATATTTTTTTGAACTCTATCAGTTTTTTCTTATTTCGCTGTATAACTTGAATTATATCATTTCCTGGTCTCGAAATAATCAATTCTTCAAGATCTTCGAGTTCCTCTCCGATTTTATTTAATGCATCCAGATAATCATCAATGATAATGTCCAGAAGGGCATATAACAGCATTGAAGGATCATTAGCTCTTAACCTAGATGTAGCCAGTTCAAGTCTTTGTCTTACAGGGTGAAAAGTATCGCCTTCTTTTTCCTGCAATGTAATCAATATGTTATCTTTTAGGATAAATGAGATTTGTTCGGCGTCAATCATTTTTGATCTAGGGTGTAGATTGAGCATTTTCATGACAATAAAAAGATAGTGTTCTTCTTCTTCACATTTTGGCCTTTGATGGATATTGATAATATCCTCCTTATGCAACATATGAATATTGAAATGTGCCGTGATGGTTCCTAATGTATCGACGTCATTAAATCCGCTAAGATCTATCCACCAGTTCATCTGAGCAGGTGCAGACATTTGAATAAGTTCATCTGCTGTTACTTCGGTACAGGAAAAGTGCTCCTTGTTGTATGTATAAAGTCTGATTTTAACCTGCTATTGTAAATGATGGCCTGTATAAATGACGGTACCTGGTGGCATGCCTTTTTTGCTAAGTCTCTTTCTTTTTGCGAGGGTTTCTGCCATAATAAAATACTATATATGTCAAGTACGTCAAAAATTTCGCCAATTTTACAAAACACAACAAATTAAGCTTTTAGTTGCAGGGAATTGTATTGATGATTATCATGTCTTCTTATAACTTACATCATAAAAAGTCACCTGTTGGAAAATTAATATTGTACAATAAATCTTATCATATGTTTGACACAGAAGCGACCATTAGGCAGATAATGACAACAGAAATTATCAAAGTTCATCCCGACGATACACTTTATAAAGTGGAGGAAATATTCGATGCATTTCCAATACACCATATTTTGGTAGTGGATAAGCATGAATTAAAAGGTGTCATTACCCATAATGATTTATTGCGCCTTTACCGAAAGGAACTTACAGAAAACCTAATTGACCGTTCGGCTCTTTTAGTAAAGCACGCCATGACTCCAAATCCACTCACCCTGGATTGCGATGATTCTATTGGGTTGGCAGCAGATATTTTTATGGCCAATAAATTTCACGCTGTACCTGTTTTGGATGGGCAGGATTTAGTTGGAATTCTTACTAATCATGATTTGTTGAAATATGCTTTTAGTAGTTAATCATGACCTGTAATCATGGTGATAAGTATTACTTTGGCAATCAAGTCTATGGTTTGAACCACACTCCTTTAATGGTGACAAATTGATAGGGATGACACTTTTAGGTTAACTTTTTATAATCTCACTTTTATGATGGATTAATACCGGAGAGACCCGAAAAATATTTAATTTTGTGCCTCGAATTAACCTAACCAAAAAATCTGTTATATGAAACCATTTAGTTTGGAATCTTTAGGTATTACTACGCCTACCATCTACCGAAATCTCAGTGTTCCAAGGCTTTATGAGATGGCCATTCAAAATGAAAAGGGTAGTATTATTTCAAACAAAGGAGCTTTGCTCGTATATTCAGGCGAAAAAACAGGACGCAGTCCGAAAGATAGAAGAATTGTTCAGCATCCCGACTCTGCAGGTAATATAGACTGGGGAAATGTTAATCAGCCGATTGATGACCACACTTTTATGATCAACAAAGTTCGGGCTATTGATTATTTAAACAGCAAAGATCTGATTTATGTCGTTGACGGATTTGCAGGATGGGATCCCAGATATAGATTGAAAGTTCGCGTCATTTGTACCAGAGCATATCATGCACTTTTTATGCACAATATGCTCATCAGACCTACCAGCGAGGAATTGGCCAATTTTGGAGATCCTGATTACATTATATACAATTCAGGGGCTTTTCCTGCCAACAAGTATACCAATATGATGACCTCTAAAACAAGTGTAGCACTTGATTTTGAAAAGCGGGAAATCGTAATTTTGGGAACAGAATATGCCGGAGAGATGAAGAAAGGAATATTTTCTGTTATGAATTACCTCATGCCGCTTCAAAATATTATGCCTATGCATTGTTCTGCCAATGTAGGGGATAGTGGTGACGTCACGGTATTTTTTGGCCTTTCCGGGACTGGAAAAACTACCTTAAGCGCTGATCCTAAACGTGGATTAATTGGTGATGACGAACATTGCTGGACTGATGAAGGTTTGTTTAATATCGAGGGAGGCTGTTATGCCAAGGCCATAAATCTCAGTGCAGAAAAAGAACCTGAAATCTTTAATGCCATTCGCTTTGGTACCGTACTGGAAAATGTAGTTTACGATACAGAATCGCGAGAGGTAAATTATGATGATATTTCAATTACGGAAAACACACGGGCTTCGTATCCAATTGAATATATTGATAATGCTCATATACCATGTATTGGTGGGCATCCCAAGAATATAATCTTCCTGACATGTGATGCTTATGGTGTTTTGCCTCCTGTCAGTAAACTTACTCCAGAGCAGGCTTCCTACCATTTTATTTCAGGTTATACGGCAAAAGTGGCAGGAACTGAGATGGGTGTTACTGAGCCTACAGCTACATTCTCAGCTTGCTTTGGTGCCGCATTTATGCCTTGGCACCCCAATAAGTATGCTGAACTACTTGCACAAAAAATCAGAAACCACGAAGTAAATGCCTGGATGATTAATACAGGTTGGACTGGCGGTGGATATGGTGTTGGATCAAGAATTAAGCTCAGCTACACCAGAGCTATGATTGATGCAATACATCAAGGTCATTTTGATCATGCTGAATTTGTGACGGAAAATGTTTTTGGATTCAAAGTTCCTACGACTTGTCCAAATGTGCCCACAGAAGTACTTACACCAGAAAGCACTTGGAAGGACAAAGCTGCTTACCAAATGACGCTGCACAAACTGGCAGATTTGTTTAAAAATAATTTCAAGAAGTATGAGCAGGGCGTCAATGCAGATATTAAAGCAGCAGGCCCTAAATAATTTTATCTGTACTTTACGGGATGTATCTTGATTTTCATACCCATTCTCAGTCTGGAGAAGATAATGTGCTTGAAATCATTTCACTTCATCCCGGAGTTGAGCGGCAACACCTTTGGTGTACAAAAGGATTCCACCCTTGGTGGACTATGGATTTATTGCAACCCCAAAAGTTAACAGATTTAAAAAATTCCATTTTGTCTGATTCCTGTTGTCTCGCCCTTGGAGAGTGTGGGTTGGATAGATTAAAAGGAGGTACTGCCAAATTACAGGTGGAAAATTTAATATTGCAGGTAGAAATAGCTAATCAAATTGGATGCCCAGTGATTATCCATTGCGTCAGGGCTTACCATGATTTACTTTATATATATAGAAATATTGCAAAAACACCCTGGGTTGTTCATGGATACAGAAGACATCAAGAACTTGCAAAACAAATTATTGATGCAGGATTATTTATTTCTGTATCCCCTGACAGAAATATGAAACCATCCTTTATTGAAACATTAAAATATATTCCACTAGATCGTGTATTTATAGAATCTGACAGTGACCGAAATGTGTCATTGAAAGAAAGATATCATATATTCAGCGAAATAAGACAAAAAGGGACCCA
>JAUMBJ010000141.1:0-5674 GCA_032115755.1 Saprospiraceae bacterium | reverse complement strand
AATGCTGAAAAACGCTAAAATATTTTTTACATGGAAGAATATCTCATTCCCTCCTGGCTGGAGCGGACAGAACTCCTGATTGGAAAAGAGGCTATACAAAAACTTGGACAAACCCGTGTATTGCTAGTAGGTCTGGGAGGCGTAGGAAGCTTTGCGGGAGAATTTCTAGTAAGATCCGGAATTGGACATATTACTATCGTTGATGGTGATAAAGTGGAATCCACCAATAAAAACAGACAATTGCAAGCTTTGGATTCTACTATTGGCGTATCTAAAATGGAATTACTTCAAAGCCGTTTTTTGGATATTCATCCAATGTTGGATATTAAGGGTTTTGATCATTTTATGGAGCCTGAAGATATGAGTCAATTAATTCATCAAAATAAATATGACTTTATACTGGATTGTATCGACAGTTTAACACCAAAAATTACCCTCATCAAACTGGCCAAAGTGCATAAAATAAAAATAATCAGTGCCATGGGCGCAGGTGGAAAAACCGACCCTTCCAAAGTTAAAATAGCCGATATCTCAGAAACTAAAGAATGTAAATTTGCTCAAAGTGTAAGGAAAAGACTTAAAAAAGAAGGAATCAGGTATAATATACTTACCGTTTATTCAGAAGAAATTCAACCTGATATCGCCCTAAAACTTACCAATGGTACTAATTATAAAAAGTCATATTATGGCACTATTTCATATATGCCGGCTTTATTCGGTTTATACATGGCTTCGGAGGTTATTAGGCGTACTGCCAACTTGAAATTTAAGAAGAAAATTTAAAATAAGCGTCAACGTAAATAAATAAGGTTTTCAATTAGATACGTATTCAACATGGAGATCGCTGTTTCCATTTGCCAATTATCTCTGTTTCTGGGCTCCACATAATTGGATAAAGACCTTATCTGTAAGGAAGGTTTTTCAAGCTTATGTGCCACAAGGAAGAATGCAGCACCTTCCATACTTTCCGTTTCAGGGCAATATTTTTCTGAAATTCGATTTATTGAAGTGGGATTACCATGAACTTTCTGAACCGTTATGCCTGATTTTCGGGGTAAGTCCATGCGTTGAATCTGGTGACTGGAATGTATCCATCCGTCTCGAAATGGGGTAATATTTTTATCCTCCAGGCCCATTTCAAATATATCGATAAAATTACCATCTGCGGTTTCTGCCCCTAAATCACCAAATCTGTCTTTATATATTTCTACAATAGTACCTAAAGATATATGCCTCTCGAAGCTACCACAAACACCTACATTGATTAATAAATCGGCTTCTCCTAATAGGGGGTGGGTGAGCATGGCCATGAGTGTGTTTGGAATACCTGGACCAGAAACAATCACCATAATTTCATGCTCCTCAACAAGCTTAAAAGATGCATTTGGGGTGATTGAAAAATGATGGCAAAATGGATCTACTTCACTTTTTGTAGCAGCTATCAGGGCAAGTTTCATTTTAAGTCATTTAACCGTGGGTAATGCAAATTGTTTATTGACAATAATCAGATTACACAAATGTTTATCTCTTTGATAAATCAAAAGCAATCAAAACCCTCCAGCATGCAATTTACGCAGTATATACAGTGGAATCCTAAAGAATTTGTATAAATTTAATAAACGCTTCAGTATTTCATTAAAACCTCATTAATATTTGTTTTGCCTTCTAGCCCTTAACAAAAACATAGGCTTAGACAAAAAGGTAATTTAGTCTGGTAACACCATCAGTGGAGTTTTGGTAGAAGCTAATTCTTCTACTGTATTGGAATCACTAAAGAGTCGGGACCAAAAACTATGAGGTCGCCGCACCATAATAAGCATACCTGTCTTATGTTTGTTTGTGAATGCAGCTATGGATTGAACGGGTTCTGTACCAAATTCCTCATATACTTCTCCTATAATATCTTTAATGGATTCAAGTGATCCCAGATTTAAGTCACTTTTACCCTGAATTTGATTCATATGAAATATGTCTACCACTACAGCATCTTTTTTGGCATAGGATTTCAGGAAAGTGAAATTTTCCTTGTGCATAATTTCTTTTTCGTCAAGGGCGAGTAATACTTTTTCTGGATTACTGTCCTTATTGATTTGGGATGGAATAGCAATAACTGGAACACGTGAGTGTTCAACAACTTTTTTGGCAACACTTCCTAAAAGTATGTTAGAAAGATTTCCTTTACCTTGCGTACCCATAATAATAAGATCTATGTCGTGTTCAGAGGCAAACTGACAAATAACTCTGCCAGAGTTACCTTCCATAATATGGACAGAAGGTTCATGACCTGTGGTGATTTTAGGAGCAATTTTTTGGGCAAGTTCGTTTAATTCATCCATAACAGAATCCTGAATAATCTTGTCAATCGAACGCAAAGCTCCTGTGCTTCTGGGTACAGAATATGCCGTAAGCAAATGGATTTTTGCATCCAGCCTATTTGCCTTCTCTATGGCATAGTTAAGCGCATACAAGGAATGCTCTGAAAAGTCTGTGGGGCATAAGATATTCATTTTCATTTTAAATTGTTTTGATTTATTATATACGTTGAATTATGCTTTTTTAAAACCATTCTGTTCTGTGAGCCATAAAATAGGCAAATGAATTTTATCTATGGCTTTAATACTGACAGACCTGCTTAACATTTTTTGGAAAAGGCTTCTTTTACGATGTACTAACACCAGCATATCTGCCTTTTCGAAAATCGTAAAATCTATAACCGATTGGATAGTGTCACCACCATTAATGGACTTTACTTCAAAGCTGAATCTCGGATTTTGTAATTTTAAAATTTCATTAATCAAGGTATTGACCGCTTTATTTTTTGAGTTCGGATCCGTTTTAACATGGACAAATAAGACTGCAGCACCAAATAAATGATTAAAACGCATAAATGCAGGTATCGATTCATCAAAGTCTTCTATATTATCGAATGCAAAAACTATTTTTCCCGGCTTAACAAAATGCGTATTTTCATGAATAAATAGTACGGGGACTTTACTTGTTTTGGCGAGGGTGTGCGATGTTGTGCCTAAAGCCTTATCCAGAATGCTATGGTTGTCACGGGTACCAGCAACAATGTAATCATAATGATTGTCTTGTGCGTAATCCGTTACGGTATATCCGGGAACTCCAAATCTAACCTCGCGGTTTGTTTTTACTTTGTGAAGTTTATACCCAAGCTCTACCGGATATTTCTGAGCAAAATATTTCAGTCTGCCAGTGGCAGCTTTCATGGCTATATCCAGCGTATCTAAAAACTGCGTTTCACTGGTGGCAAGGCTTCCGTGTATAATATGCAATAATGTAATTTCGCCTTTGCAATGGTGTGCAAGTTGATTGGCATAATGATATGCAGAGAAAGAAGTTTTAGTAAAGTCTACGGGTACAAGTATTTTAGTTGCCATGTTTTAAGGTTACATTACCATTATTTTCCCAATAAAAACAAATCATTACATTTCGAAAAAGACAATAATCCATACGTGCATAGTTTAATATGCTTTTATCTAAGTTGATTTTCCAAATCAATTACATAAAATCATTCACTAGCATGGAATATACACACAAGATTACGACAATACCACACTGATGTGTGATGATCAATAGCATTTTAAGATATGAGAAATATCACTTAATCGTGATTTTAGCAGGTCCTTCAAGCAGCAATACGTGGCAACTGTCTTTGCCAACTATATAGGGTTGGCTGACAATAAGGGAATCGTTTTTATATACTTTGAGGGTAAGATTGTTTGAACTTGCGGGTAACTTATTGATTTCTTTATCCGTAATAATTACTGCAGCAGATGGATTTTCAAGCCCAGTATATTTTAAGATTGGCGTGGTTTCGTTTTCCAAAAATGTGGCGCTGGAAGTAAAGCGGTATCTTGTTTCTGAAGTGTCTTTGAGTTTCTCATTTATCATCACCCTAAGCACTACAATGTCTGCGCACGGATCCTGGGTATTCTCTTTTTCACAAGACAGCAAGAAAGCCAAAGGGAAAATCAAGAATAATATGATATAGGTTGAGGATTTTTTCATAATGAAATTTTATCAGGACCCTGTATTTTTACTACATGGCAGCAATCATGGCCTGCTTTATAAGTGAATTCTGAAATAACATTGTTACTGCTCCCATAAACTTTAATGATAAGGTCTGTTCCATTCGTTTTAAGCAAAGGAAAATGCAAATCATTCACAACTTGAATTCCAAAAAAAGGGTTACCCGTATTATTTTGATAATCCTCAAATGTAACCAGTCTTTGACCTGTTTCTGCTATGATGGTTTCGGAACGAACTACAGCTTCTGGTCTCATAGAGACCCATTCTACCGGAATGGTAAGCGTAACAAACACCTGCGTACAGATAATATCTTTTGGACAATCTGTTTGGTTATCTTCTTTTTCACAGGAAAATAAAAAGATGCTGGAGATGGTGTATAGTAATAATAGATTTTTTAACATATATCGGCCAGATTTTATGGTTCGAGTAATTCCGGTGCCATACCCATACTGCTAAATCCGCCGTCGTGATAAAGATTTTGCATAGTAACCATTCGGGTCAAATCAGAAAACAAAGTAATGCAATAGTCTGCACAGGAAAGTGCGTCTGCATTGCCAAGTGGCGACATTTTTTCAGCATAATCAAAAAAATCAGTAAATCCTTTTACGCCTGATCCAGCAGTCGTTATGGTCGGCGATTGAGATACGGTATTGACCCGAACCTTTGCTTTTTTTGCCCAGTGGTATCCAAAACTTCTCCCAAAGCTTTCCAGCAAAGCTTTTGCTTCAGCCATTTCACTGTAGTCCGGGAAAGTTCTTTGTGCAGCCATGTAGCTCAGCGCTACAATACTGCCACCTTGGTTCATCGCGTCGAGCTTCATAGCCGTTTGCATCAGTTTGTGAAATGAAATGGCTGAAACATCAAAAGTGGTTTGCATCCATTCATAGTTAAGATCTGTATAATCTTTTTTCTTTCGCACGTTAACAGACATGCCAATAGAATGCAGCATAAAATCTATCTTCCCGCCAAATATTTCCATTGATTTGGTTAAAAGTTGATTGAGATCATCAAGATTGGTAGCATCTGCCGGAATAACTTCAGTATTTAATTGCTTTGCCAAATCAAATATGCCTCCAAAGCGCAGTGCAACCGGTGCATTGGTAAGGACAATTTGTGCGCCTTCTTCATGACATCTTTCTGCTACTTTCCAGGCAATGGATTTATCATCCAATGCGCCGAATATTATTCCTTTTTTACCTTGTAATAACCCCGAACCCATAATATGTTGTTTTAATTCACCACAAATATAAGTAGGTTTTATGATATGCGCTTTGTAGAAAGCAAAAAACAAATGGAAATGTTAATCTTATTATAAAATTATATAAAGTATATAATATTGATAATGTTAGATATATAAATTAATAAATAAGTTTATTTGTAGTGTCTTTGTAGGCTTTGCTAAGTAATAATGGTAGCAAGAAAACATCGCAAAGCAAAGTTCCTATAAGGGTAGTAGAAATAAGCAAACCGATATGATAAGTTGGTGGACTTACGGAGAAAATCATATTCAAAAATCCAAAACACAACACAATGCTCGTAATGATGATGGCCTTTCCACTTTCCATAATCGTTACTTTTATGGCCTCTTCGTTTTTCATGCCCGCATCGCGGCATATTTTAT
>JAUMBJ010000140.1:0-12653 GCA_032115755.1 Saprospiraceae bacterium | reverse complement strand
TGGATTACAACATTTGTCACGTTAATGTTGAGGATAAGCCAGAGGAAGAAATTTCAGATGCCAGTTATATTAATTCTTCCAGCCATGAAGGGCCAATGAGTTATGATGAGAAATCCGGAATACTTTACTTTACCAGAACTCAAAGTGCCAGAAAAACAGTTTCCAGGCCCAAAAAGGATAGTATAATATTAAAATTAAAAATCATGCAGGCATCACTAAAAGGTGATAAAGCCTCTGTTAAGGAAGTTAATATCAATGACGATCAATACAATGCATGTCATCCAGCTATTAGTCAGGATGGCCAAACACTTATTTTTGCGTCAGATAGACCGGGGGGCTTCGGGGGGATGGATTTATATGCTGCAAGAGCGTATGAGGGGAAATGGGTGTCTGTAACCAATCTTGGTCCAACGATAAATACCTCTTACCATGAATTTTTTCCAGGAATTTACAGGGATTCGATGCTTATATTTGCATCCGATAGACCAAATGGAGTCGGGAAAATTGATCAGTATATTTCTCTACTGGATAGAGGTATATGGACTGATGCTGAATTAATGCCTTTTCCATTTAATTCTACACAAGACGATCTGGGATTAATTATCGAACAAAATGGTCAGTCAGGCTATTTTTCTTCCAACAGATTTGGCGGGTTTGGTGAAGACGATTTATACTCGTGGCAGTCAGATAAATCCATATTTAATCATGACCTGAAGACTAATTTGCATACCCTTACAATTATTGTGATGGATAAACTTTCATTTGCAGAAATCCCTGAAGCTAAGATCAGAATTTGGCCTATAGATTTTGGAAAAGGCGGAATTACTGCAGATAATCCAAGTTTGGAGTGGTTAAATATCAAAGAAAATGGTGAACTGCTCTTTAAAATTAGCCCAAAAAAATCTGCGGATTCTACGGAAATAGTTTCTGATTTTTCAGGGGTGGCCAATATCCAGTTAAAGCAAAATCAGTACTATCAAATAAATATAATGGCATCTGGATATGAAAATGAACAAATTTTTTTCAGGGCCTCATCGCAAGGAGATTCTCTTCAGGTCATTTTGAGTCCTTTATCGCAGGAGGTAAAAGAAGAATCTATCGAAGACCTTCTTCCTTTGGACACTACTCCTGGTTCTAAACTGGTTATTGAAAATATATATTACAAGTACGATAGTTATGAAATTTCTGATAGTGCTGTTGCAGAACTCGATTTACTGGCTATATTTATGAAAAATAATCATGAGGTTAAAATCATGTTGGAGGCGCATACAGACTGTAGAGGTACAGATGCCTATAATTTGTCGCTTTCCCATAAGAGGGCTGTTTCAGCAAAACGATATCTGGAGAAAAAAGGTGTAGAGAGTGGTCGGATACTTACACTTGGCTATGGAGAGAAAAAGCTGCGTAATCATTGTAAGGATGGAGTAAAATGCTCTGAAGAAGAACATAGATATAATCGAAGAACAGAGGTAATTGTTGTAGAATAAAAAAAGTACAATTGCCTTCATATGAAATGAGTATGAGACAGTCACACAAACCAGGAAGATTATTTCTCATGCGAAACGCGAGTTCGACAACACCATAGATACAAATAAAGTTGTCAATTCCATGTGGTTTTAAAAACAAATCACACAGAGTGTGATGAATTAAAAAATAAACACATGAAATCGACATGAGTAAAAAAATCATTTGCACACAAACCACAATGATTATTTTGCTCATCAAAGATTCCATTTGGCGTTAAAAACAAATCACACGGAGTGTGATGATCTAAAAAATAAACAAATGAAAGAAAATATAGATGCTAAATAGAAAGATTTCACCCCGGATCAATGAAATCAGAAAGGTCGATGTTCCTGAAATAAAGTTGGAGTATCTGGATAATGGAATACCAGTGACGATTATCAACCTGGGAACTGAGGATATTGTAAAAATGGAAGTTGTTCACCGTGCCGGAAGGAGTTTTGAACATAAGAAACTTACGAGCAAGGCTACCGCATTCCTCCTTAAAGAGGGTTGTGGGGTCTGGGATGCAGCAAGCTTTGCCGAGAAATTTGATTTTTATGGTGCAGGTTTGAAAACTACCGGAAATATGGATTTTGTCTATTCTACCTTATTTACATTAGGTAAACACTTCCATAAGCTGGTAGATTTTATGGCCGAGATGTATAAAACACCTCATTTTTCGAATGATGAATTGCAAAACCTTAAACAAGTATATATACAAAAATTAAAAGAGGAACTCACAAAAAATGAAGTAGTGTCCTACAGGATTATTACAGAAGAAATTTTTGGTTCTGATCATCCATACGGTTACAACAGTCTTCCATCAGACTATGAATCTCTAAATCGGGATGATGTCGTTCGTCATTTTAATGATTTCTTTGGAATTGATAATATGGATATTTTTTTGAGTGGCAAGATAACTCAGGATATTTTTAAAAAGGTGAATCAAACATTTGGTAGTTTAAATAAATGCAGTATCCAAAAAGATTATCGCCCTGCCAGGGAATTGGAAGGTCATATATGTATAGAAAAACCATCACTTAATCAGCATCAGTCAGCTATAAAAATAGGTAGAAAACTTTTTGGAAGAACGCATCCTGATCAAACTCCTTTTTTTATGTTAAATACGATTCTGGGCGGGTATTTTGGTTCACGTTTAATGACAAGGATCCGAGAAGAAAGGGGTTATACTTATGATATTGCTAGTTCAATGGATCAAATGCTTTATGATGGCTGTTTTTACATATCCACTGATGTAAGTGGTAAACACCTTGAAGCCACCTTAAAAGAAATTTATGAGCAGTTGGATATATTATGCCAGGAAAAGGTAGGGGAAAAGGAACTGAATATGGTTAAAAACTATCTTACAGGAAATTTTCTAAATATGATAGATGGTCCATTAAATGTATCTACAGTTGCCAAAACATTGAAATTGGTAAACCTTCCATTTACAGCATTTGAAGGTTGGTTAGAAGGTATTATACAAACCAACGCAGAAGATATCAGAACAGTAGCGCAAAAATACCTATCTAAAAATGATATGATAGAAGTGGTCTTAAGCCAATCTTTTAAAAAAATTGGCTATTAATCCAAAAGTAAAATTGAGTTTTTTGTTTCTATTTGCTTGAAAATTAATGTTTTCATAAAAAAAGCTTATCTTTGCTCCTCCGTTTTTATTACTTACATTGATATTGTCTCCATGAGATTTTTTAAATTTTTTAATCAGGAGTTGGCCATAGATTTAGGGACTGCCAATACTTTGATTATTCAAAATGATCAGGTGGTTATTGATGAACCATCCATTGTAGCTATCAACAGATCGACAAATGAGGTTATTGCTATTGGTAACAAAGCCATGCAAATGCATGAAAAAACCCACGATAATATTAAAACGATTAGGCCATTAAAAGATGGGGTGATTGCAGACTTTCAAGCAGCAGAAGCACTTATTCAGGGTTTAATAAATATGATTGGTGAAAAAAGGAGATTTTTCTCACACCTTAAAATGGTGATTTGTATTCCTTCAGGAATTACCGAAGTAGAAAAACGCGCAGTTTTTGATTCTGCAGACCATGTTGATTCTAAAGAAACATACCTAATTCATGAACCTATGGCAGCAGCTTTGGGTATAGGACTTAATGTTGAAGACCCCATTGGTCATATGATTATAGATATTGGAGGAGGCACAACAGAAATTGCAGTAATTGCACTTTCAGGAATTGTAACGGATCAGTCAATTCGTATAGCAGGCGATGAATTTACCAATGATATTATTGATTATATGAAGCGAAAGCATAATATACTCATTGGTGAAAGGACGGCAGAACAAATTAAGATAAATGTAGGTGCAGCTATTTCTGACATTGACAATCCTCCAGCCAAATACCCTGTAAATGGAAGGGATTTGTTGACGGGTATACCAAAACAAATTTTTACTACCCACTCGGAAATTGCTGAGGCTTTAGATAAATCTGTTTCAAAAATCGAAGAAGCAGTTTTGAAAGCGCTTGAAGATACACCGCCAGAATTGTCTTCAGATATTTATAAAACTGGTTTGTATCTTACAGGTGGAGGAGCATTGCTAAGAGGTTTGGATAAAAGACTGGCAAACAAAACAAAGCTTGACGTTATTGTGGCTGAAGACCCACTTAGAGCGGTTGTAAGAGGAACAGGTCTTGCTTTAAAAAATACAAATAAGTATTCATTTCTGATTGACAGAAGAAGCATATAATGATTTCTTAAAGAACTGAAACACTATGTACAGTTTACTTCAGCTGGTTACCAGGTTTGGTGTACATATTGTATTTCTGATTTTACAGATAGTATGTTTTTATTTCATAGTTAGTTATAATAAAAATCAAAAGGAGATTTTTATAAATTCTTCCAATGTTTACGTAGGTAAAATCAATGCATTTACTGCTGAAATCCGCGATTTTGTAAATATCGGAGTCATCAATGATAGTTTGAAAAGAGAAAATGCGACATTAATTGAAAATTTAATCCGCATTGAATATCTTAATGAAATAGTGCCTGAATATTCAGACTCACTCCTAAGGTATAGAGTTATAGCTTCCAGTGTTTGCAATAATACTTTCCATCAAAAAAATAACCACATTACACTTTGTAAAGGTTCTCTTGAAGGTATTAGATCCGGAATGGGTGTTTTGTCAGCCTCTGGAATTGTTGGAATTGTAAGAAATACCTCGCCACACTTTGCCCACGTAATTTCATTATTACATAGCCAAACAAGAATAAGTTGTGCTGTAAAATCGAGAAATGCTTATGGAAGCCTTGTCTGGGATGGAAAAGATCCGAGATATATGACCCTGGAATCAGTTCCAAAATTTGAGTCGGTTGCTATTGGTGACACTGTTGAAACGAGTGGCTATTCTACTGTTTTTCCAAAAGGTCTGCTCGTTGGCAGAGTGATAGATTCAAAGCCAAAGCCTGGTAGCAATAACTATGATATCAAAGTAAAATTATTTTCTACTCCTGGAAATATTAAATATGCATATGTCATTCAAAATTTTCTTGCGGATGAACAAAATAATCTTGAAAAAGAAATAAAAAATGAATAAGTTGCTTACAGCTAATTTTTGGCGATTTGGCATTGTTTTATCCCTTCAGTTGATGTTGCTAAAACAAATCAGTTTTGACCAGTCAATTTTAAGCTATATGCAGTTTCTTATATATCCAGTTATTATACTGATGTTGCCAATAAAACTGGATAGAACGCTCTCCCTGCTTTTGGCTTTTATTATTGGTATCAGTATGGATATGTTTTATGATTCACCCGGAGTCCATGCCGCAGCAGCAGTGACAACAGGATATTTAAGGCCGTTTCTTTTAGCCTGGATGGAACCCTATGAGGGTTATAATGTTAGAGAAAGTCCAACTATGGAAAAACTAGGTTTTCGCTGGTATGCTGTGTACTTAGCCGTTTTACTATTTATTCACCTACTTTTTTATTTTAGTATTGAAGCATTCTCTTTCGTTTTCATAGGAGATATTATGTCAAATACAATTATCAGTTTTATTCCCTCTTACCTAATTATTATTCTTGGCATGTTTTTATTTAAACCAAATAACTAATGAGGAATAATTCAGATAAAAGAAATATCATAATCGGTTTTATTTGTCTGATTTCAGCTTTGTTGCTATTAAGAAGTGCTGAATTACAATTGTTTACATCTAAGTATAAGGAAAGGGCTAATAAAATTACATTATTTAGAAATGTTATATATCCTGCCAGAGGTATTTTATTTGATAGAAATAAAAATCCTTTGGTTAAAAATTTCCCCATATATGAAATACATGTAACCTATAATAAAATTAATCCAGCGATGGATACAGCCCAATTTTGTGCATTACTAGGTATAACAAAGCAAAAGTTTGTAGAAAATCTCGATAGAGATTGGTCAAATCATCAATTCCATAAGGCTATACCTTATGTGTTTATGACCAAAATCGATCCAACGGTTTATTCAAAATTTCAAGAGCATTTGTATAAATTTCCAGGATTCTTTGGTGTACAGAGATATATAAGAGCATATCCCTACCATCATGCGGCTCATGTTTTGGGTTATGTAGGTGAAGTAGATAAGGAAACCATATTAAAATCTGACGGATTCTATGCTCAAGGTGATTATATTGGAGTTTCAGGAATTGAATATGCGTACGAACGTGATCTTGCCGGTCAAAAAGGAGTTGAATATGTAATGCGAGATAATTTGGGTCGTATGGTTGGATCTTTTGATGATGGGAAATTAGATTCAGCTGCTGTTTCCGGAGAAGATATTATGTTAAGTCTGGATATTGAACTTCAAAAATACGGAGAAAAATTACTTCAAAATAAAAGAGGCGCCATAGTAGCTATCGAGCCTTCAACAGGCGAAATTCTTGCTATGGTATCTTCTCCTTCTTATGACCCGAATATATTGAACCTCAATGAGAAAAGGGGCGAAGGTATGCGTATGCTATTGTCTGATTTAGCAAACAGACCGCTAAATAATAGAGCGGTGACCAATAAATATCCTCCAGGATCTATATTTAAGCCAATTATTTCTCTTATAGCTATGCAAAAGGGGACCACTTATGCTGACAGAACGATTCCTTGCCCCGGGTTTTACAGGCTTAGTCCAACTAAAGTTCAAAAGTGCCACCTGCATGCTACTCCAACAAATGTAGCTCAGGCGATACAGCATTCTTGTAATACATATTATTTTCAGATGTATCGTGAATTTTTGGATCAATATGGCTATACCCGTCCTGGTAGGGGATTGGATACCCTGGTAAGTTATTTGTCTGATTTTGGTTTAGGAAAAAAACTGGGGCTTGATTTTAGCTATGAAAACCGAGGCTTCTTACCTGATGATACATATTATCGAAAAATGTATAAGAAGGAAGTCAATGGTTGGCGTGCTGTTTGGACGCTTTCAGTGGGCATTGGCCAGGGTGAAATGCAGCTAACTACCGTTCAAATGGCTAATCTTGCTGCAGTACTTGCAAACCGCGGATATTATTATACGCCCCACCTGATTAAAAAATATTTATCTGGTAAACCCATAAGTCCTGAATTTACTCAAAGGAAAAAAGTAAGAATTGAGAAAAAATATTTTATACCTGTTATCGATGGCCTGGAAAGGGTAGTAACATCAGGTACAGGAAGTGTTGCTTATGTGCCTGGTCTGGATATATGCGGTAAAACGGGGACATCAGAAAATGCTCATGGAAAAGATCATTCCGTTTTTTTTGGTTTTGCGCCCAAAAATAACCCTAAAATTGCTATCGCTGTATTTGTTGAAAATGCTGGTTTTGGTGCTCAATGGGCAGCTCCTGTTGCCAGTCTGATGATCGAGAAATATATAAATGGGAAAATAGATTTTTCAAGATTATATCTTGAAGCCAGAATGGTAAAAGGAAGTCTGATTGAAGAGGTTCCGCCATACTCTGTTTATAAAGACTCCGTTTTTCAATATTTTGCAGAAAAAAATAAAGAAGAACAGATTCCTGACTTTCAGGAATAAAAATTAAAACCATTCAATTCTGTTTATTCCAGACTTCTCGTTCTAGAATATATTCATTGTTTGTTTTTGGGGCCTCGCCGAAATAAGTTATTTCTATAGATCTTGTCATTTTAACACCCAGTTTTCTGATCGATGAAATAGACCTTGTATTATGCGCGCCTATGTGAAAATAAACTGTTGCTGCATACTGAAATGCATAATCCAGCATAAGTTTCTTTACAGAAATATTATATCCTTGCCCCCACCACCTTCTAGCTAAAAAGGTGTAGCCTATAAAAATACTTTTTTTATGTTCATTAAAATCATAGAATCTGGTGCAGCCTGCCAATGCACTACTTTTAGAATCTAATATTTTAAGTGCGCCTCCAGATAATATGGCGCCATTAAAAAAATTTTGAAAAGCATCATATTTCCATCTATCCGGATTCGGATGCTGATCCCATATCAATGGATCGCTGGCTACTGCATATAATTGGTTGAAATCAGATTCCTTCAGAGGCTCAAGAACAACCTTTTCATCAGATAAGACAGGCTGCCAGAATGCATTCATATATTTCTGGTTAATTTCTGTATAACTTTAAATTTGTTGAGAAAGACTTTACCAACGACCCTAAATACCGTGTATAGCGGAATGGCTAGTATCATGCCGAGTATTCCTCCAATTTTTGCAGCTACCAGGGTTAAAATAAATATTTCAAGTGGATGACTCTTTACACTTTTTGAAAAAATGTTGGGTTGCAATATGAAATTGTCAATGATTTGTGCAATACTAAAAATGATAGCCACCTGGATTAATTCAGGCATCAATACATCATAAAATGAAACATTTAAATTAGACGAAATCGTGATGGTGACCCCGAAAACCGCTCCAATGAGAGGTCCCATATATGGAATTATATTCATTAAGGCGGCAAAAAATCCAATCAATAATGCATTTTTGATACCTAACAATGCCAGTGATGTGGAAACAAATAGCGCAATTGTGGTCATTTGGATAAGTATCCCAATGAAGTAGCGAATCAGTAATGTACTTGTTTGTGTAATAGCCTGTCTGGTTTGTTCTTCATATCCTTCTGGTACTATTCCTGAAATTATTTCACTAAAAAGCCCCTGTTCTCTTAAAAAGAAAAATCCAATAAAAAAAACAGAGGTTATAGCCACCAAAATATTTCCAAAGAAGCTTACTGTAGAACTAAACATAGATTGAATGAGTCTGGGACTCAAGTAGTAGCTTACATTTTCCCTGATTTTATCAAAGAAATCTAAATTTTGGCTTTCATTATTATTTGAGGTCATTTCTTCAGGAATAGGCTGTGAAGCATCTACCTGAATATATAACCCAATATGCTTACTTTCAGTAGAATCACTTAGACGCCCTAAACTATCAAGCCAAATATTTTTTGCTATAATTTCACCAGCTTTTGGCGAATCCTGGTCGTTTTCTTTTATTAATGAACTATCATCGATGAGCAGTTTTTTATCTACCAACCATTTTTCCCAGTCCCTGACAGGCTCTTCGAGAGCTAAAATAACTTTATTATAGTCAATATTAGTGATATTTTTAGCCTGGGTAACCAGGGGAGGAACGAGTATCCAAATCAATAGAAAAAAAATTAATACAAAGCCAAACAATGTTATTAAGGCGGCAGCATTTTTTCCTACATATTTTCTTAAAAATACAACTACTGGTGCCCCAATCATAGACAATATCCAAGCTGATATTACATAACCTACTATGTCACTTAAATAATAAATGATGGCAAACAATATAGCAAGCGGAATAAGAGCCAGAAAATATCGGTTATTGATATTAATTTGCATACTTACATTTTCGAATAATCATTGAAATGGTAGTCAATTTATTTTTTCACAAACTGAATTAGGATCTAAAATAGTCTATATTTGGAGAATTTGCTTAAAAAAATGTAACTTTATATATTTTTATAATATGTTATTCATGCTGATTTTGACACTATGATTTCTATCTTGCCGATTATAATTGTATCTATATTAATTACTTCTCTTGTTGTCTATTTAGTTGCAAAGAACAAAATTGATGTATTGAATATAGAAAACAGAAGATTACACCAGGAAAATACCACTTTTATACAGCAGATTGAAAAATCTACATTTGCACATGAGCAGTTGAGATTAGCGTTCAATGGTATGGAACTTCAAAAAAAAGAGTTTGAAATACAAAACCTGACACTGAAGCAGCAGTTGGAACGACTCACAAGTGAACAGGATCTTCAATTGCAACGGTTTGAAGCAATGGCAAATAAAATTTTACAGTACCAAACTTCTTCCATGGAGGAGAAGCAGAAGATTGGTATGAAGGAAATTTTGGTACCCCTCCAGCAAAAAATAAAAGATTTTGAAGAAAAAATAGAAAAGAATAATATTATAACTGCAGAGCGACATGCTTCTCTCAAGGAAGAAATAAAGGGTTTAAGTGAAAAAAGTGATATTGTTTCAAGAGAAGCTAATAATCTGGTTAAAGCGCTAAAAGGAGATTATAAAAAGCAAGGTAATTGGGGTGAGCTTATTTTAGAAAGAATTCTTGAAAAATCCGGTCTCGAGAAAGACCGTGAATATTTTGTTCAAGTAACAGAAAGAAATGTAGAGGGTAAAGTGCATAAGCCCGATGTTGTTATTCAACTACCTGATGGTAAAAAACTTATAGTAGATGCTAAAGTGTCACTTAATGCATATGAAAATATGGTAAATTCAACGGATGAAAAAGAGCAGCAGGATTTTCACAGAGCGCATTTGATGGCTGTAAAAGCACACATTGATAATCTTTCTTCAAAAAATTATCACGACCTATACAGTGTTGAAAGTCCAGACTTTGTTTTAATGTTTATTCCAATTGATACTGCTTTAAGTTCTGTATTACAGCAAAATCCTGAATTGTATACCTATGCTTTTGATAAAAATATAGTGATGGTTTCTCCTTCAACATTACTGGCTACATTAAAGACAGTACATACTATGTGGAGGAATGATAAGCAAAATAGATTTGCTGTTGAAATTGCGGAGGAAGCCGGAAAAATGTATGATAAATTTGTAGGATTTTATGAAGATATGGAAAAACTAGGTAAACAATTGCATACCGTCCAAGGGACGTACATGGATACCATGAAAAAATTACATTCGGGCTCCGGTAATTTAATTACCAGGGCAGAACATATAAAATCACTTGGGGCAAAAGCTAATAAAGCATTACCAAAATCCAGCCTACAGGATGAATAAAAATTATTTTTTATTTTGCCATGTTTGCATAGTTTCTATATAGTTTGTCAGACCTTCAAATCGGCCTTCGAATCTCACAGCGCGATCGTCAAGATAAACATGCGCTGCCATTTTGCGGTTTGTTATTCCCAGATTTTTTCGGGCATTCCAGAATTTTTGACCAGTAGGAATTATAGTTACTAAAAAGGGAAGCTCCTTGCCCTGAAATAGCTTACTTTCTATCCAGGTTTTTATTTGAACCGGGTCTCTGGTTGATAGTATAAAAACTGCCCAGTTTTTTTCAAACATACAATCATATATAAATCTGGCAGCACCCGGGACAGGTGGATCGTAAATACTTCCATCAGCATAACCCTTGGAGTATTGGTGAATTACGCCATCAAAATCTACAGCTATCGTCATACAGATGAATTTGTTATATCCACATAATACACATCTGTTCGGTTTCTGTGTATATTTTTAATGATAAATGCACCGGGCTGTCCGATTTCTTCCACCAAATCAAACAAGTAACAATCTTTTGGAAGTCCTTGAAATATGAGGGTAAAAGTATGTGTTTTGCCCAATGGAATTTCAGTCCAGTGTGGAAATAAGGTTATATTCTCCACATGAATGAGTTTACATTTTAGGGAAGAATTTTTGGGAAAAAGAAATGTAGTCGGCCAAATTCGTATGAGATCTCCTAATCCACTGGAAGTATATGAGCAATGTATAATAACCTGTGATTCCTCTGCAGTTTCCAGCATAAGACTAACTTCTGGGTTATCCATTTCAGCAATATCCGGGGAATCGATCGAGGGTAATTTTTCTGACATATTTTATATAAGATGTTAATCGCAAAACAATTATGGTTGCTGAATTTTAATCACCCAGATATGGGCCGAAGCGTTTTTCATATCAGGAGGTATTATGATTTCAGTTTCTTCTTCATCCAAAGCCTTCCATTTCAATAACCTATCGGATCCTAAAAGCGAAACTGTAGCATTTTTTTGTATGTCCATTCTGGAAATTCTAAGTGGTCCTTCCGGAAAGTCGTACAAATGAATAAATTTTGTTTTTTTGTCTTTAGTTTGTGTGAATCTGATGTTTTCACCTTCTCCGTATACTTCATATTTCCTTGTAAAATAGATACTTTCTCCATTTGTTTTTATCCAGGATCCGATATCGCGTAACTTATCATAGGCTTCTTCATGCCATTCTCCATTAGGTCCTGGACCTATATTAAGTAAATAATTACCTCCTTTACTTACAATGTCGACAAGTTTTTCAATCAGCTCATCGGATGATTTATAGGAATCGTCAGGAACGTAACTCCAGCTGTTTGCCATAGTCATACATGTTTCCCAAGGATAAGGAAGCCCGTTTTCAGGAATATGTTGTTCAGGTGTCAGATAATTTTGATACGGGCCAGGGCAAGCTCTGTCCACGACTAAAATTCCAGGTTGTTTTTTACGGGCTTTAAGTGCCAGTTTATCAATTTGAATATCCTGGGATTGTGGATTTCGTGCGTATCTTACTCCGTCATATTCATCCGTCAGGTAATTTTTTACTTGGTCTTTTGAAATTTTCTGAACCCACCCTCCATCAAGCCATAAAATATCAATTTTACCGTAATCTGACATAAGTTCATCCACTTGGTTGTAGGTAAAATCAACATATTTTTTCCAAACTTCCGGGTATTTTGAAATCTGATAATTACAATTTCGATCTACAATAGGAAATTTTTTCCACCAATAACTATCCATATGCCAGTCTGGCTTTGAAAAATATGCGCCTATCCAGAATCCTTCCGAACGGAAGGCATTAAATATCTCTTTGGTAACATTACTTCTAGGATGTTTAGAGAAAGGACATGCTGGTCCTGTAATC
>JAUMBJ010000139.1:0-11863 GCA_032115755.1 Saprospiraceae bacterium | reverse complement strand
TCTCCCATTATCGTTGGTCGACATGCCTTTGGAGATCAATACAGAGCCACAGATGTAGTATTGAAAGGCAAAGGCAAACTGACCATGAGCTTTACCAATGAAGCAGGAGAAACCACAAGCTGGGAAGTGTTTGATTTTAAAGGTGATGGTGTAGCCTTGTCCATGTACAATACAGATGAAAGTATTAGAGGGTTCGCTCACTCCTGCTTTAATATGGCGCTTTCAAAAGGTTGGCCATTATATCTTTCTACAAAAAATACAATCCTGAAAAAATATGATGGTAGATTTAAGGATATTTTTCAGGAAATTTTTGAAAACGATTACAAGTCAAAATTTGAGTCAGCTGGCATTGTATATGAGCACAGGCTTATTGACGATATGGTAGCAAGTGCGCTCAAGTGGAGTGGCAGTTTTGTCTGGGCATGTAAAAATTATGACGGCGATGTACAATCTGATTCTGTAGCTCAAGGTTTCGGATCTCTCGGATTAATGACGTCTGTACTTGTTACTCCAGACGGAAAAACTATGGAAGCGGAAGCAGCGCACGGCACAGTGACTAGGCATTTCAGAGAGCATCAGAAAGGCAAACCGACCTCTACAAATCCCATTGCATCTATTTATGCATGGACACGTGGTCTAGCATTCCGGGGAAAATTGGATAATAATCAGCCCCTTATAGACTTTTGTCAGGCCCTGGAGGATGTCTGTGTGGAAACAGTAGAAAGCGGTAAAATGACCAAAGATCTTGCTATTATAGTTCATGGCAATAAGGTAAACCATGGTGAGCACTACTTATACACAGAAGAATTCCTTGATGAACTTGACAATGCATTGAAAGTCAAGCTTTCTTCAAAATAAAAAAGTATTATTAAACAAGCATAATGGCTACCTCCAGAATTTCTGACATTTTAACAACTTCAGCTCAGATAAAAAATTCACTGGCAGAGGATAAGGAAACTATTGCAATTATCGAGGAGATCATCCGTATTTGCGTAGCGTCCATTCGAAGTGGCGGTAAAATATGGTTTTGTGGCAATGGTGGAAGTGCAGCAGATGCACAACATCTTGCAGCGGAATTAAGCGGCAGATTCTATCATAATAGAAAAGCCTATGCTGCTGAGGCACTGCATGTAAACAGTTCTTTTTTAACTGCAGTAGCCAATGATTTTGGATATAACACTGTCTATTCCCGAGCGCTTGAAGCCCAGGCAAAATCAGGAGATATATTGATTGCATTAAGCACATCCGGAACATCTGAAAATATTGCTGATGCGATTAAATATGCCAATCATCATGGCATTAAGACTATTTTACTAACCGGACAGGATGGGGGTCATTGTGCATCTACTTCAAACCTTGTTGTGAGGGTTCCTTCAGCTGATACCCCCAGAATACAAGAAGCGCATATAACTATAGGACATATTATTTGTGGTTTTATTGAGTCAGAAATTATGTAATGCGTACTTTTTTTAAATCTTTCATGAAGGACAGAAAAGCGCTATCGATGTAGCATAACTTATTACCTTAAATTGAATTTCATAATAAACATTATTTAAAGGAAAATAGCTTGCGTGAAAATATATAAGTCGCTATATGAAGACACATCTCATTCATTCCTGGCCAGAATTTAAAATCCAGAGCGATTGGACGTTGTTTTTGGATAGAGATGGAGTTATCAATCAACGAACACCTGGAGATTACGTTAAAAAATGGGAAGAATTTATTTTTTTACCGGGTGTACCGGAATCAATTGCTATCCTAAACAATTTATTTTCACGTATTTTTATTGTTACCAACCAGGCTGGTATCGAAAAAGGCTTGATGACGCATGAAAACCTGGAAGAAATTCACCAAAAAATGATGGAATGTCTACACTATTTTGGAGGGAATATAGATGAGATTTATTATTGTCCATTTAAACCCGATCTGGATCCATTTTGTCGTAAGCCCAACCCTGGAATGGCTATGGAAGCAAAAAAAGATTTTCCAGAAATTGAATTTAAAAAATCATTAATGGTCGGAGATTCAGATTCGGATATTATTTTTGGAAACAGGCTGGGAATGAAAACGATTCTTGTAGGCGACCACAACCAAAATACTTTTGGAGATTTACACGCTGTGCCGGATGCACGCATGTTGAGTCTCCCTGAGGTTGCAAAGTATTTTTACGATCTCAATAAATAAATATGAATAAAATGGAAAAGATAAAACTCAGTTCAAGTGCTGTTTGGGAAGACATAATTGGTTATTCCCGTGCCATAAAAGTGGGGCAAATTATTGAAATTGCCGGAACGGCAGCGGTAAAAAATGGAGAAGTAATGCATTCTGGTGATCCTTACCACCAAACAATTTATATACTAAAAATTATAGAAAATGCTTTAAAACAACTGGGAGCGACCATGGAGGATGTGGTACGCACTAGAATATACCTCAAAAATATAGATGATTGGGAAGCTGTTGGGAGAGCACATGGTGAGTATTTTGGTAAAATAAAGCCTGTCAGCACGATGATTGCCGTATCTGCAATGATAAATCCAGAGATGCTTGTAGAAATAGAAGCATCCGCAATCGTAAAAGATTAAATTTATGGCCTACAAGATAAAAGAAATATATTATACACTTCAGGGCGAAGGATTCCATGCCGGAAGACCAGCGGTATTTTGTAGGTTTGCTGGTTGCAACCTTTGGTCTGGTAGAGAAGAAGATCGAAATAATGCTGTTTGTAAATTTTGCGATACAGATTTTTGGGGAACTGACGGAATAGAAGGTGGAAAATATGAGTTGGATGACCTCATAAAAAAGCTCCAAAGTATTTGGAAGGGGAAAAGTAATCAAAAAATTTTTATCGTTTTTACAGGCGGTGAACCTGCATTGCAGTTGGATCAGAAATTAGTAAATGCTTGCCACCTCAATGAAATGGAAATTGCTATTGAAACTAATGGAACAATACCTCTTCCTGATGGCATCGATTGGATAACGGTAAGCCCTAAAGCCAATACAGAAATAATCGTTAATCAAGGAGATGAACTAAAATTAGTGCACCCACAAACAGATATCCATCCTGAAATTTTTGAAGATCTACAATTTACCCATTTTTACCTGCAACCTATGGATAATTCGGACCGTATTGAAAATACAAGTATCTGTATTGCATATTGTCTTCATCATCCATTATGGAGACTCAGTATTCAAACGCACAAGTATATCGGAATTGCCTAAACCATAAAATATTTATTATGAATGTTCGGACTGCATGGATGATTATTTTTTCCATTCCTCAATATTTGATAGGACAGCATACCTGTGAAGGATTCTTTGCCGATAAGCCCGGCACAATAACAGAACTTACGCATTATGATAAAAATAACACAAAAACAGGGACTACTATCTTTGAAGTGATGTTTCAGGACGAAAATGAAGATGGAAGTATTTCCTTAGAATTAGCTTCCAAATCATTTAATAAAAAAGGGGAACCCTTAATGGAAAATAAAATTGAAAGCAACTGTAGAAATGGAGTATATCATACTTCCGTGTCTGGAATGATAAATGAAATGTACCCAAAAGAATCAGAAATGGAATTTACTGTTTCCGGCAACATGCTTCAATATCCAAACGAGCTTACCTCTGGTCAAAAATTACCTGATGCGGACATTAAAGTCAAAACAGGTGTTGAAGATGGACTCACGCTGATGACAATAACGGCAACTTTCATGAACAGACAGGTGGATGGTTTCGAAAAAATCACTACACCTGCTGGTGAGTTTGACTGTGCAAAAATAAGTTATGACTATCAGGTCAATATGATATTTACTCGAACACTTAGAGGGATTGAATATGTTGCCAAAGGCATAGGTGTCGTAAAATGTGAAACATATGACAAAAAAGGTAAACTCATTGCCAGCACAGTGCTCACTTCACTCCAGAATTGATATAGCAACATTCTGGATAATTTTTCCAAATAAAACATTGTCATTTTAAAGAAATTCGAAAAATGAAGTGATTTATTCTGTAATTTTGTGATTTTATTTAGAAAAATAATTTAAACATGTCTAAAAGGGTACGCATAAAGGAATTGCTGAATGGATCTCCTTCAAATGATATAATTGTAATGGGATGGGTAAGGACATTCCGAAATAATCAATTTATTGCACTGAATGATGGTTCATGCCTTGCCAATCTGCAGGTAGTTGTTGATTTTGAACGCGAGGATCCTGCCTTATTGAAGCGTATTGCTACAGGAGCTTCACTGAAGATTAAAGGGGACCTGATAGCTTCTCAGGGAAAGGGGCAAGCCGTAGAGCTTACTGCAAAAAATATTGAAATCTTGGGAGATTGCGACCCTGAAGTATATCCGCTACAACCTAAAAAACATAGCCTAGAATTTTTAAGAGAAATAGCCCATTTGCGTTTTCGAACCAATACTTTTAGTGCAGTCTTTAGAGTTAGGCATGCCTTGGCATTCGGAATTCACCAATTTTTTAATCAACGAAATTTTGTATATCTCCATTCACCTATTATCACAGGTAGTGATGCAGAGGGAGCGGGAGAAATGTTTCAGGTGACTACACTTGACCTGAAAAATCCCCCAAAAAATGAAGACGGTGATATTAATTACAAAAAAGACTTTTTTGGCAAAGCTACCAATCTAACGGTATCCGGTCAGCTAGAAGCAGAACTTGGGGCACTTGCACTGAGCGATGTCTATACCTTTGGCCCGACATTCAGGGCTGAAAATAGCAATACCTCAAGACACCTTGCGGAGTTTTGGATGGTTGAGCCAGAAGTTGCTTTTGCAGACCTTGAAGATAACATGAATCTTGCAGAAGATATGCTTAAGTATTTAATTCACTATGTATTGGAAAACTGTGAAGAAGATCTTGTTTTTCTTGAGCAAAGACTCATTGATGAAGAAAAGCAAAAACCGCAGCAGGACAGATCAGAAATGTCACTACGTGAAAAATTACAGTTTTGTATATCACACAATTTTGAAAGACTGACATATACTGAGGCTATTGATATTTTAAAAAACAGCACTCCCAATAAAAAAGGTAAATTTCAATATCCAATTGAAAAATGGGGAGCAGACTTGCAATCCGAACATGAAAGATATTTGGTTGAAAAACATTTTAAAAAACCAGTCATCCTTACCAATTATCCAAAAGAAATAAAAGCATTCTATATGCGTCTGGACGAGGACGGAAATACAGTTCGCGCCATGGATGTATTATTTCCCGGTATTGGAGAAATAATTGGGGGATCTCAGCGTGAGGAAAGATATGATGTATTGGTATCTCGAATGGAAGAAATGCATATCCCTGCTGAAGAAATGTCCTGGTTTTTAGATACAAGAAGATTTGGAACCGTACCTCATGCCGGTTTTGGTCTAGGATTTGAAAGACTTGTTCAGTTTGTTACGGGAATGGGCAATATTCGTGATGTTATACCTTTTCCGAGATTCCCTGGCAATGCAGAATTTTAAGATAGCCAAAAGAATATAATATATTCGCTAAATCATAGTTTTTAGTGCCATTTGTTACTTTTTGGTATGATAAAAATTTATATATTTGCACATTATTTCATTTAATCCGAAGCTATGACATCATCCAATACCAGCGGAAAAGCAGTGATTTTATTTGATGATGGCACATCTTATGTTGGGAAAGCGGCAGGTATTATTGGTACTACCACAGGAGAGGTGTGCTTTAATACAGGGATGACTGGTTATCAAGAAATTTTTACGGATCCTTCTTATTATGGACAAATATTAGTCACCACCAATGCGCATATTGGAAATTATGGCACCAAAAACCAGGATACAGAATCTGAAAAAGTGCAAATCGCTGGACTTGTTTGCAGAAATTTCACAACGGAATATTCTAGAATCATGGCAGATGGCGATATTCAGCAATATTTCGAAACTAATCACATAGTTTGCATATATGATGTAGATACTCGGGCAATTGTACGACATATACGTCAAAAAGGTGCCATGAACTGTATCATATCCTCTGAGATATTTGACCTCGAAGAGTTATCCAAAATGCTAAAAAAAGTTCCGACTATGGAAGGTCTTGAACTTGCAAGTAAAGTTTCTACTCCGGAAGCTTATACCCTTGGGGATGAAAGTAGCAGTATAAGAATTGCCGTAATGGACTTCGGCACAAAGGCCAATATTTTAAGAAGTTTTACAGAAAGAGGAGTTTTCCTTAAGATATTTCCAGCAAAAACATCATTTGAAACGATGTCTGCTTGGGCTCCTGACGGATATTTTCTTTCCAACGGTCCTGGAGATCCTGCCACCATGAATTATGCCATTGAAACAGTCAAATCCATTATTGATGAGGGGAAACCTGTTTTTGGCATTTGTCTGGGGCATCAGATTCTTGCATTAGCCAATGGCATGAACACATACAAGATGCGTAATGGACACCGAGGCGCTAACCACCCGGTAAAGAATCTAAAAACTGGGAAATGTGAAGTTACCAGTCAAAATCATGGATTTAGTGTGGCCATGGAAGACCTCGACAAATATAGAGATGAAATTGAACTTACCCACATCAACCTTAATGATCAGACTGTGGAAGGAATAAGAATGAAAAATAAACCTGCATTTTCAGTTCAATATCACCCTGAAGCCAATCCTGGGCCTCACGATTCCAAATATTTATTTGATGAATTTATACAATTAATTAAGCAAGTAAAAGAAAACTGATATGAGTGTTATTGTAGACATACAAGCCCGAGAAATACTGGATTCCAGAGGAAATCCAACTGTTGAAGTAGAAGTTTTAACAGAAAATGGTTGTTTGGGAAGAGCAGCAGTTCCATCAGGGGCATCGACGGGTAAATATGAAGCTGTGGAGTTGAGAGATGGCGATAAAACTAGATACCTCGGCAAAGGTGTATTGAATGCATGTAATCATGTTGATGATAAAATACGTGAAGCATTAATAGGTGAAGATGTATTTGAGCAGCGTTATATTGATGACATCATGTTAGAACTCGATGGTACTGAGAATAAGTCTAACCTTGGAGCCAATGCCATATTGGGTGTTTCTCTTGCAGTTGCCAAAGCAGCAGCAGAGGAGTCAGGACAGTCGTTGTACCGATATATCGGAGGGGTAAATGCCCATGTAATGCCTGTGCCGATGATGAACATTTTAAATGGGGGCTCGCATGCAGACAATAGCATAGATTTTCAGGAATTTATGATTATGCCCGTAGGTGCAGATTTATTTTCAGATGCGCTTAGAATGGGTGTTGAAGTTTTTCATCATTTAAAAACTGTACTGAAATCAAAAGGATATTCTACAAATGTTGGTGATGAGGGTGGCTTTGCTCCAAATATTAAATCAAATGAAGAGGCTATAGAGATTGTATTAAAATCAATAGAATCAGCAGGCTATAGGCCTGGAATTGACATTATGATTGCCCTTGATGCTGCAGCATCAGAATTTTATAATGAAGAAGAACAAATCTATCATTTCCACAAATCAGGTGGTCAAAAGCGCACAACCGAAGAAATGGTTGATTATTGGAAAACATGGGTTGACAAATACCCTATTGTTTCCATAGAAGATGGTTTACATGAAGATGATTGGGCGGGATGGCAACAGCTTTGCAGTGCAATCGGCCAAAAGGTACAGATAGTAGGTGATGATTTATTTGTAACCAATACAAAAAGGCTTAGAAGAGGTATAGAGCAAAAAGCAGCTAACTCAATCCTCATAAAAGTAAATCAAATCGGATCACTAACCGAAACCATAGATGCTGTGCAGCTTGCTACACGTAGCGGATTTACGAGTGTGATGAGTCACCGATCTGGAGAGACTGAAGACACCACCATTGCAGATCTGGCAGTTGCATTAAATACAGGACAGATAAAAACCGGATCTGCATCCAGAAGTGACAGGATTGCAAAATACAATCAGTTACTGCGCATTCAGGAAGAATTAGGAGATTCGGCTATTTACCCAGGAAAAACTTTATTTTCAAGATGATTTCTTCATCAAATATTATATAATAGTATTTATTACTTCATAATTGATATATCTACAAATAGACAGTTCAAAATACCTTAAACCAATATCCAATAAACATGAAGGAAAATAATCAAATCACAAATGAGATTTCTCGTCTTTTAGGGGTTCCATCACAATGGTTGAACAAATTTACCATAGTAAGTCTTGTTTTTTTGATTTGGATTTTATTTTTAGATAAATACAATGTATTTGCGTCGAGTAAAATAAACGGCATCATTTCTAAAATGGAGCTTGAAAAAAAATCTTATGAGCATAAAATTGCGCAGGCTATCCTTGACAAACAGGATTTGGAGAAAAACCATGAAAAATATGCCCGAGAAAAGCATTTTATGCATAAACCTGGCGAGCAGATCGTCATTATTGAAAAACAAAAACCAGAATAAATCGTATCCAGATGAGTGTATTAGTAAATAAAAATTCAAGAATCATTGTACAGGGATTTACCGGTAAAGAAGGTACATTTCATGCAGAGCAAATGATTGACTATGGTACAAATGTAGTAGGCGGAGTTACTCCTGGGAAAGGCGGTACACTTCATTTGGGTAAGCCTGTTTTTAATAATGTAAGGGATGCTGTAGAACAGGTTGGAGCAGATACCAGTATTATCTTTGTACCTCCAGGATTCGCGGCCGATGCTATCATGGAAGCTGCCGAGGCGGGAATAAAAGTTATTATCTGTATTACTGAAGGTATCCCAGTCCAGGATATGGTCAAAGCCAAAGCCTATATAGAAAAATATCCTTGTACACTCATTGGTCCAAATTGCCCTGGAGTTATTACGCCAGAAGAAGCAAAAGTTGGTATCATGCCTGGATTCGTATTTAAAAAGGGACGTATAGGCGTAGTTTCAAAGTCAGGAACATTGACTTATGAAGCTGCAGATCAAATTGTAAAAGCTGGTTTAGGTATATCAACTGCAATAGGCATTGGAGGTGACCCGATAGTCGGGACACCAACAAAAGACGCTATAAAGTTACTTATGGAAGATCCAGAAACAGATGGCATCGTGATGATTGGCGAAATTGGTGGAAATTACGAGGCTAACGCAGCGAAATATATCAAAGAAACCGGCAATAAAAAACCTGTAGTAGGGTTTATTGCAGGACAGACTGCCCCAAAAGGGCGCACCATGGGCCATGCAGGTGCTATTGTTGGAGGGCATGATGATACCGCAGAAGCAAAGATGAAAATCATGTCAGCGTGCGGTATTCATGTAGTTCACTCCCCTGCTGACATAGGAGAGACAATGAAAAAAATACTTTCCAAATAAAGGAAAAATTTTGGTTTTAAGATACTTGCTGGAATGTTGTGCTGTATAAACGCTGCAACTCCTCATAGGCCATACGCAATGATGTGACCTTTTCTTTGCTCATGATCAGGTATTGAGCACTTTGCTTTAAAGTAAATCCATGTTTTAATGGATCCGTTGCAATATATTTCATAAGAATCTGAAAAGTAGTAGTTTCATAATAAGTAGATTGAGGATTGGAAATAAAATAGCAATTCATTTTCCGGTTTTTGAGTACAACCCTTTCAAACCCAAGCTTTTTACACACTGTCCTTAATCTTAAACCGTAAAATAACTCATCTACCTGTGCAGGTATCTTCCCAAACCTATCTTGTAGCATCTTACGGAAATTTGCTATATTGTCTTCACTTTCCAAACTATCAAGTTGTGTATATAAATTGAGCCTTTCCTGAATATTGCTTACGTAGTTGTCTGGAATAAGCATTTCAATATCCGTATCAATATCCACCTCTCGCACAAAAGATTCTTTCTTGGCATTTTCCTCTGCAAAGAGATCTTTGTACTCATTTTCTTTTAGTTCAAGGACTGCTTCCTCTAATATTTTCTGGTAGGTTTCATAACCAATATCTGCAATAAATCCGCTCTGTTCGGCACCAAGTAAATTTCCAGCCCCCCTGATATCCATATCTTTCATAGCAATCTGAAAACCACTACCTAAATCAGAAAATTCCTCCAATGTTTTAAGTCGTTTACGTGCCTCCTGAGTCAAAACGGAAAGAGGTGGAGCAAACAAATAACAGAATGCCCTTTTGTTTGACCTTCCTACCCTGCCCCTCAATTGATGCAAATCACTCATTCCAAACTGGTGAGCATTATTGATAATCATCGTATTTGCATTGGGTATATCTAAACCAGTTTCAATAATATTGGTACAGACAAGAACATCATACTTGCCATCTATGAATGCGATAAGCGTATCTTCCAGGTCACCTGATTCCATCTGCCCATGAGCAACTGAAACGCTGATATCAGGGCACATTTTTTTTACCATATCTGCTACTTCTTGGAGACTTTTAACTCTGTTGTGTACAAAAAAGACTTGTCCTCCACGGTTAACCTCATAATATATGGCCTCTTTAACAAGCTCTTCGCTGAATATCCGCCTTTCTGTATATATAGGTTGCCTATTTGGAGGAGGCGTCCTGATAACAGATAAATCACGAGCCGCCATAAGCGAAAATTGAAGTGTCCTGGGTATCGGCGTTGCGGTGAGCGTTAATGTGTCTACATTTACCTGCAGGCTGCGAAGTTTTTCTTTCGCGGCAACACCAAATTTTTGTTCTTCATCAATAATTAGTAATCCTAAGTCTTTAAATTTGAGTTGCTTACTAAGAATTGCATGAGTGCCAATCAATATTTCCACTTTACCTTCAGCCGTTTTTGCTATAATATCATTCTTATCCTTGGTGGATCTAAACCTGTTGATATAATTCACACTTACACCAAACTCTTTTAATCGTTCATTAAATGTTTTAAAATGTTGTAAGGCAAGTATTGTTGTTGGAACAAGTACGGCAACCTGTTTTCCTGAAACAACTGCTTTAAAAGCAGCTCTTATAGCCACTTCTGTTTTTCCAAAACCAACATCTCCGCAAATGAGCCTATCCATAGGATATGGCTTCTCCATGTCTTCCTTTACCTGTTGGGTTGATGTGATCTGATCAGGGGTATCTTCATAAATAAAAGAAGCTTCAAGTTCATTTTGAAGGTAACCATCAGCTGGAAAAGAAAATCCTTTGGAAGCTTTTCGCTGGGCATATAATTTAATAAGCTCTTTTGCAATGTCTTTTATTTTAGACTTGGTCTTACGTTTTAAATTTTTCCAGGCATCGCCGCCAATTTTATTTAACTTGGGCTCGGTCCCATCTTTGCCTACGTATCGTGATATCTTATGCAGTGAATTAATGCTGACATAAAGGATGTCATTATTTTGATAAATAAGCCTTACTGATTCCTGCTTGTGTCCATTTATTTCGATGGTTTCAAGGCCCGAATACCTGCCAATACCATGATCTATGTGCGTAACATAATCTCCAGGCTGCAATTCCCTGAGCATTTTAAGGCTTATCGCCATTTCCTGGGTAAAACCCTGTTTCAACTTAAACCTATGAAAACGCTCAAAAATCTGATGATCTGTAAAACATGCAACTTTCAGATCGAAATCTGTAAATCCACTATGGAGAGATTTTAAAACAGGGTTAAATTGAATGTTGACTCCCATGTCTTCAAAAATATTATAAAATCGTTCTACCTGTTTTGGGTTGTCTGTAAATACGAAATTGACAATTCCTTTCCTGCTATTTTCCTTAAAATGATCTATTAATAAGTTAAAATTCTTTTGGAAAGGAGGTTGTGGCGCTGAACTAAAATGAATGGTAGCATCAGGTACAGCGAATCTCTCCGGTCTGGACAAAAGAATGATATCAAAATAAGTCATCTCTCCTACTATAGAACCAGGAAGTACGAAGGCTCTATCTGAAAAAATATCCTTAAGTTCGTCTGCTGATTTAGC
>JAUMBJ010000138.1:0-4612 GCA_032115755.1 Saprospiraceae bacterium | reverse complement strand
TTATCCAGGTGACGTATTCTACCTTCACTCCAGATTGCTGGAAAGGGCGGCAAAAGTGATCAATAATGACGAGATTGCCAGAAATATGAATGATTTGCCTGAGTCTTTAAAGAAGGCAGGAATTGTGAAAGGAGGTGGATCCCTGACAGCGCTACCAATTATCGAAACACAGGCGGGTGACGTTTCGGCGTATATTCCTACCAACGTAATTTCTATTACCGACGGGCAGATATTCCTCGAATCCAATCTCTTTAACGCAGGTATCAGACCGGCCATCAACGTGGGTATTTCCGTATCCAGAGTTGGTGGTAATGCCCAGATAAAATCCATGAAGAAAGTTGCCGGAACGCTAAAACTCGATCAGGCACAATATCGCGAACTTGAAGCATTTGCTAAATTCGGTTCCGATTTGGATGCAGCTACTCAGGCAGTATTGGAGAAAGGTAAGCGAAATGTTGAGATTTTGAAGCAGCCTCAATATTCTCCTGTAACTGTGGAGAAGCAAGTTGCCATAATTTACCTTGGAACACAGGGATTATTGAAAAACGTTCCTGTCAATAAGGTGAGAGAGTTTGAAGAGATTTTCCTCATGGAAATGGAAAAGAATGAAAGCGCAACACTTGAGGCAATCAGAAAGGGTAAACTTGATGATGATATTCTTGCCACGCTTAAGCGCGTAGGAGAGGCTGTAGCAAGTCAATACAAAGTTTAATATTCAGGATTTAAAAATACGGGTATGTCCGGAAAGTTAAAAGAAGTCAGAGAGCGTATAAAATCTGTACAATCTACGCAGCAGATTACCAAAGCGATGAAAATGGTTTCTGCAGCAAAATTGCGCAGAGCTCAGCAGGCAATTCAAGAATTGAGGCCGTATGCCAATCGTCTGGATGCCATGATGAAAAATATCGTATCAAGTATGGAAAGCGATATAAGTTCTCCATACGCGCAAACCCGTGACATTTCAAAAGTGGCCGTCGTGGTAATTACCTCCAACAGAGGACTATGCGGTGCATTCAATACAAATATCATCAAAGAGGCTATAGCCAATATTGAAGGTAAGTATAGCGCTCAACGTGCTGCCAATACTTTGACACTCGTATTTGTGGGCAAGAAAGGTTATGATGTGCTCAAAAAGAGGTACGCCGATTGTCATATCGTTAATGAATACGTAGATTTGTTTGCGGATCTTAGTTTTGAAAATGTTTCCAAAGTACCTCAGTGGCTTATGGATAGCTTTACTGCAAAGCAGTTTGATTGCGTTGAAGTTTGTTATGGCCAGTTCAAAAATGCTGCAGTGCAGGAGCCAAAGACTGTCCAGTTTTTACCTGTATCAGCGAATGTAGATGATATCCAAGCTTCATCCAAGTCTGATTACATATTTGAGCCGTCGAAGGATGTACTTTTAAATGAGCTCATTCCGTCTATTTTACAAACCAATTTCCAAAAGTTTGTCCTTGATAATCATGCTTCTGAACATGGTGCCAGAATGACTGCCATGGATAATGCGACGACAAACGCTGATGAGCTTATGAAGGAATTGAAGATTAATTACAATAAGGCAAGGCAGGAGGCCATTACCAAAGAATTATCTGAAATTGTGGGTGGTGCCGCCGCACTTAATGGATAATAAGATATCGATTGAAAGACAAAAAGCCGTATGATTTTATTGTACGGCTTTTTTATTGTTATTCAAATTGTTTTTGGCTTAATCTTTGAATAGTTTTTACATGGTAAACGGATATTTTATTGTTACTTTGTATCCTTTTTTAAAAAATTAATAACTGCGCCCAGGAATGAAGAACTCCTACTTCCAATTGATCAATCAAACATATTATTTTCCGCAGGAAGGATTTGATTTGAATCAAGGAAATCTTACTTTTCATGGAATTTCACTCAAATATTTGATAGATAAGTATGGAACACCCTTTAGGCTGACATATTTACCCAGAATCGGCGATCAGATAAAGAAGGCCAGGAATTTTTTTCATAAGGCGATGAAGGCCAACAACTATAAAGGAGATTATTACTATTGCTATTGTACTAAATGTTGTCACTTTTCGCACGTTATCACGGAAGCTTTAAAACATAATGTACACCTTGAAACTTCTTCTTCTTTTGATATAGACTTGATCAGAAGATTATACCTTAAAGGTCAAATTGAAAAGGATATCATTCTTATCCATAACGGGCACAAGACAGATGATTATCTGGATAAAATAGTAGGTCTTATAGATGATGGATTTGAAAATGTAATACCGGTTCTGGATAGCAAGCTTGAGCTGGACAGATTGTATAGCAAAACTAAGGATGATATTACCATAGGCATAAGAATGGCAATCAATGAAGAGCCACAGTCCGCATATTATACCTCGCGACTTGGTATTCGAAGCGCCGAAATTATAGATTTTTACAAGCAAAAAATAGCCAAGAAAAAAAGAATAAAGCTAAAAATGCTGCACTTCTTTGTAGATTCTGGTATCAAAGACAATCTATATTATTGGGGAGAGTTCCGAAAGGCGTTGAAGATTTTCGCAGAGATGAAAAAAATATGTCCTACCCTTGATTCTATCAATCTGGGAGGAGGTCTTCCGATACGCAATAACCTCGGAATGGAATATGATTATAAGTATATGATCAATGAACTGGTTTCCAATATCAAAGAAGTGTGTGAGCAGGAAGGCATAGAAGAACCCAATATTTTTACCGAATTTGGTAAATATACGGTAGGTGAAAGTGGAGCCATCATTTTTAGCGTTTTAGAACAAAAGCAACAGAATGATGCCGAACTCTGGTACCTCATTGATAATAGTTTGATGAACACCATACCGGATGCCTGGTCCATATTTGAGAAGTTTATTTTATTACCAGTAAATAAATGGGAAAACGAATATACACAGGTGAGCATTGGGGGTATAAGTTGTGATCATTCAGATTATTATAACTCTGAGGATATGAACCAGCAAATTCTCTTACCCGCCTATCAGTCTGAAGACACAGAACCACTATATCTTGGATTTTTCCATACCGGGGCTTATCAAGATGCTATCAGCGGTTATGGCGGGATTAAGCATTGTCTGATTCCTTCACCCAAGCAAATCATCATCGACAGGGACGAAAAGGGAAATATAGTGGACAGGCTATATAGGGATGAACAAAATGCGCAGCAAATGCTCGAAATTTTGGGCTACGATTAATACAATTATTTTCATTGGATTGACCTGACTTTACTGAAAGGATAAGAATTATGCAAATTACAAGTTTTTTAAAGCAACATTACAAACATTTCAATGCTGCGGCTCTTATTGATGCAGCAGATGGCTATATAGCGCATCTCAACGAAGGGGGTAAAATGATGATAACACTCGCCGGAGCTATGAGTACAGCAGAACTTGGCAAATCCCTTGCTGAAATGATCAGGCAGGATAAAGTCCATATTATTTCCTGTACGGGCGCCAACCTGGAGGAGGATATCATGAACCTTGTAGCGCATAGCCATTATAAGAGAGTGCCACATTATCGCGATCTTAGTCCTCAGGATGAGTGGGATTTGTTGGAAAACCATTACAATAGAGTTACTGACACCTGTATTCCGGAGGAAGAGGCATTTAGGCGTCTTCAGAAACATTTGTTTAAAGTATGGAATGATGCCGACAAAAGTGGCGAAAGATATTTTCCACACGAGTTTATGTACAAAATGCTTTTAAGCGGAGAATTGGAGCAGTATTACGAAATAGACCCTAAGGACAGCTGGATGCTGGCTGCTGCAGAGAAAAATCTGCCAATCGTTGTTCCAGGCTGGGAAGACAGTACTATGGGCAATATTTTTGCATCCTATTGTATCAAAGGTGAACTGAAGCCATCAACTACCAAGTCAGGAATCGAATACATGATGTGGCTTTCTGACTGGTATGTTAAAAATAGTGATGGTAAAGGCGTCGGATTTTTCCAGATAGGTGGAGGCATTGCCGGTGATTTTCCAATATGCGTAGTCCCGATGTTATATCAGGATATGGAAATGGAAGATATCCCTTTCTGGAGTTACTTTTGTCAGATCAGCGACAGTACTACGAGTTATGGTTCTTATTCCGGTGCAGTACCCAATGAAAAGATAACCTGGGGAAAGCTGGACATACATACACCAAAGTTTGTGGTGGAGAGTGATGCCACTATAGTAGCCCCGCTGATGTTTGCCATCATACTAGGCCTTTAAACCGATATTTTTTCGATACTTAGTCCGAAAAGGGCATAGTCATAGTAAACGGGATCATCAGGTTTCAATAAGCTGAGTTGCTGGGTTAGTTCTTCTACAGTTTGCCAATCTCTTTGTTTTCTTTGAATTAATCCTAATGCTCTGGCGGTTTTTTCCACGTGTACGTCAAGGGGTATCATGAGCTTTGATGCAGGTATATTTTTCCAAATTCCGAAATCTACACCCGCTTCATCTTTTCTTACCATCCATCGCAGAAACATGTTAAGCCTTTTACAAGTAGATTTTTTTGCCGGAGTAGAAATATGCCTTAGGGTTCGCTGCGGTGCTTCCGTTAAGTTGACAAAATAATTATGAAATGAGATCAGCGCTTGTTTTTGTATATAGTTGCTGTGCGATCCATCC
>JAUMBJ010000137.1:368-8806 GCA_032115755.1 Saprospiraceae bacterium | reverse complement strand
GGATTTATAAAAACTAAATGGGCCGACTTTGAAGATGATATATCTAATGGTGCCGCGTATGCAGATTTCGATCAAGATGGAGACCTTGATTTGTTGATAAATAGATTTAATCAACCTGCCAAATTGCTTGAAAATAAAAATAATCCCCAAGCCTGGTTATGTTTGCAGTTAATCAATAATAATGCGAATACAGAAGCTATTGGAGCTAAAATTATTGTTTATGATAAAGGTAAAAGAAGGTATGATTTTGTTCGTTCCATAGCCGGTTTCCAGTCAGTTTCTACTAGAAATTTTATTATCCAGGGATTTGATGATATGATCGATTCGATTGATGTGATCTGGCCAGAAGGAGCCATACAAAGAATTTATCCTAAAAAAAATGGAAAACTTATTATTCGAAAAAACCAGCATTTGAATAACATTTTTTCAGGTATTTCTGCCTCCTCAATAAAGACAATACCTACTGGAATTATGCATCATGAAAATGAATTTAATGAGCAAACTATGCATGCATGGATTCCTTATTTGCTTTCTGATGCTGGCCCTAGGATAAAGTGTGGTGAGCACAATAATTGCTACATGTCAAATGGGGCTCAAAAACAAGGTACTTTTTTTGATGGGACTACAGGTAAGATAACTAATTTAAAAATTCCTGACAGAGGAATTTCATTGGCAGCAACTGATGAAACTGCCATTTGTTTCGCAGACGTCAATGGTGATAGTAGGGAAGATTTAATCATAGGTATTGGAGGACAGGAGCTCAAAGAAGGCAATCCCCTATTAAAAGATTTTTTGTGGCTCAATACTTCTGAAGGAAGCTATACGAATGCATCTGAAATGCTGCCGGATTTAGCTTTTAATACTTCCGTTCTGGTAGCAGAGGATTTAGATAAGGACGGGGATCAGGATGTTTTTGTAGGCGTAACTTCAGGACCAGGAAGCTTTGGAGTGCCCCCTCCTTCTTATTTATTGATTAATGATCAATTTCAAAAGTTTATAAAGCAAGACTTAGACCTCAAGGGAATGATTACTGATGCTGTTTGGAAAGACCTAGACAATGATGGAACCAATGATTTAATTGTTTGTGGGCATTGGATGCCTATTACTATTTTTTATAATAGAAATGGTAATCTTCATAAAGTAGAAATTCCTAAATCTGATGGGCTCTGGAACTGTATACACGTAGCAGATTATAATAATGACGGCATATTAGATATTGTTGCAGGTAATTTTGGAGCAAACTATAGCTTGAAATGTAATCAGGATAATCCTCTTGTTCTATTTTGCTATGACTTTGATGGCAACGGACAATCTGAACCATTATTGACATATACTATTGGAGAAAAAAGATATGTTTTTCCAAACCGAGATATGCTGGTTGCTCAACTTCCATCGTTTAAAAAGCGATTTCTATTAAACAAAGATCTTTCCGGAAAAACTGTGCATGATATTTTCACTGAACAGCTGTTAAATCAAGCTAAAAAATCATTTGTTTATACAACTTATTCGTCTATTTTTTATCAGAGTCCCGAAGGCAAATTTATGATAAACAAATTACCATTTGAGCTTCAACTAGCACCTATCCGGACGATGGCATATGCACCAGGCAAAGTTTTGTATGTTGCGGGCAATCATCAACAAGTTGACCCAAACATTGGTATTCAGGATGCTTTACCATTAACTAAGGTTAAATTCCATAAAAATAGCATAGAAACTTCAACCCTTCCTTTTGAAGATGGATTTTTTAAACAAATTGGAGCACTACACTTCTATAGGGACAAACTTTTTGTAGCCCCAAACAATGGGGAATTAAAAATACTTAAACCAGAATAAACAATCGATTATTATGCTTTACCTAAGGCATAATCAAGTACTTCACCCATTTGCTCTACATAAATAAAATTAACTTCTTTAACGTAGGATTCAGGTATCTGCATAACATGCTTTTCATTTTCTTTACATAAAATGATATTTTTTATACCTGCGCGTTTTGCCGCCAATACTTTTTCTCGAATTCCTCCGACAGGTAAAACTTTTCCTCTCAGTGTAATTTCACCAGTCATCGCAAGGTGCGATTTTACTGGAATATTTCGGTATGCAGAGGTTATAGCAGTAAGCATGGTAATGCCTGCACTTGGTCCATCTTTAGGTATTGCCCCTTCGGGTACATGTATATGCAGATCAGTCTGTTCAAATATATCCTGATTAATTCCATACGCTTTAGCGTGCGCTTTAAGATAGCTTAGCGCAGTTGTTGCAGACTCTTTCATGACATCTCCAAGGTTTCCGGTAAGTACCAGTTTGCCTTTGCCGGGCGAAAGAATGGATTCGATAAATAAAATATCTCCCCCTACACTCGTCCATGCAAGACCTACTGCAACGCCAGGTACAGTTACTTTGGAATACATGTCATGGTCGTATTTTTCAGGACCCAGCGCCTCCTTTATTACATCAGTATGTATTTCAGCTGAATATGCCTCCTGCATAGCTACCTTCTTAGCTACATTTCTAAGAATTGCGCCAATCGTTCTATCTAATGACCTCACACCAGATTCACGTGTATAATTCAATACAATATGCTGCAATATCTTTTTACTAAATTTAGCATCTTTCTTGAGTAGACCATGGTCATTCAACTGTTTGGGCACCAGGTGTTTTGATGCAATTTCGAGTTTCTCTTCCATGGAGTATCCTGAAATTTCAATGATTTCCATTCTATCAAGCAATGCATGCTGTATCGAGTTTAGCGAATTGGCTGTAGCTATAAATAGAACTTTTGATAAGTCATAATCCTGATCCAAATAATTATCGTGGAATGTTGTGTTTTGTTCAGGATCAAGTACTTCTAGCAATGCGGAAGATGGGTCTCCCCTAAAATCGCGTCCAAGTTTATCAATTTCATCAAGGATGAAAACCGGATTTGAAGTTTTAGCCTTTTTTATAGACTGAAGAATTCTTCCGGGCATTGCACCAATATAGGTTCTTCTATGACCTCGTATTTCACTTTCGTCATGTAATCCGCCGAGTGACATTCGAATGAAATTTCTGTTTAATGCTGTGGCAATTGATTTTCCAAGACTTGTTTTTCCGACACCTGGAGGACCAACTAGACATAAAATGGGAGCTTTCATGTCTCCCTTTAATTTAAGTACTGCGAGATGTTCAAGAATTCGCTTTTTTACATCTTCCAAACCAAAATGATCTTTATCAAGCACTTTTTTTACCTTTAGTAAATCAAAATTATCAATGGAATATTCCTCCCAAGGTAAATCAAGCATAAACTCGAGATAGTTTAATGTCACCGAGTACTCTGCAATTTGGGGATTAATCCGCTTGGCTTTCATCAGTTCTCGATCAAATGTCTCACGAACCTGAGGTGTCCATTTTTTTTGATTTGCACGAATTTCCAATAGGTTAAGTTCTTCCTCTTGCGGATTTCCACCTAATTCTTCTTGAATAGTCTTTAATTGCTGATTGAGAAAATATTCCTTTTGTTGTTTCTCCAGGTCACCTCTAACTTTAGATTCTATTTTATATTTTAATTCTAAAAGTTTGAGTTCATTGTTCATAAGTACTATCAACTCATCCGATTTTTTCTGGTAGCTTTCCATTTCCAGAATTTCCTGTTTTTTATCTACCCCAATATTCATATTAGAGGCAATAAAATTGATAAGGAATCCGTTATTTTTGATATTTTGAAGCATAAAATTTGCTTCAGAAGGAATCTGGGGCGAAAGTTCGATTATTTTTTTTGCATAATCCCTTAAAGAAGACATGGTCGCATTAAACTTCATATCCTTTAGCGGGATTAAATCTTCCAGTAATTTTATGCGAACAACGATTATCTTGTCTACATAATCGAAGTCGAGTGCTTCAAACCTTTTTCTGCCCTGAAGAATGGCGGTAGTACTTCCATCAGGCATTTTCAGAATCTTCATTATTTTTGCTATGGTACCTACCGTTTGAAGATCTGCAGGACCAGGATCTTCCTGATTCATGTCTTTTTGGGTAAGCACAGCTATTAGCTTATCTGATTTTTCAGCTTTCTGCAACGCTTTAATTGATGTGTCCCTGCCCACTGTGATAGGGATAACAACGCCAGGAAAAAGTACCGTATTTTTTAAAGGCAATACAGGAATTCGTTCTTTATAAGTATCGTCAAACTGCAATTCATCATCACCCATTCCAAATACAGAAATAATATCTCCGTCTTCTCCAAATCCTTCTAAACCAAAAAATGTCTCATTGAACATCTGTAATATGTTTTAATGACAAAATGTCTAACAAATTATATTTCATTAGGGAATCACTCTATTTCAATAATTATACCATGGTCCTTTTATGATAAAATCCTGTAAATTATGTCTTGAACTTTTAACTTTTAAGACAAAAAGTCACATTTAAATCAATTTTACATTGATATATCCAAACTTGAGACGTGTATTCAATGGCATATGTAAATGCCCGACTATTCTTCATAATTAAAAAAACAATTAACTTTGCGGTCCCTAATACTAAAGTCTGGTTTTCTTCACATAATTATTAGCATTGATGACCCGAGCAACAATTACAGCAGTTGGAGGATATGTGCCCGAAGACATCCTCACAAATGCAGACCTTGAAAAAATGGTCGATACCACAGATGAATGGATTACGACCAGAACAGGGATAAAAGTACGTCACATTTTGAAAAAGCCAGGTTGGGCTACCTCTGATATGGGTGTTCAGGTGGTTAACCAAATTTTAGATAAAAGAGGTATACGGCCAGAAGAAATTGATATGCTGATTTGTGCCACGGTAACAGCAGATATGGTTTTTCCTGATACAGCTAATACTATACTTGATAAAGTTGGTGCCAAAAATGCTTTTGGCTTTGACATCAATGCAGCTTGTTCAGGATTTTTATTTGCGCTATCTGCAGCATCAAAATTTGTAGAGACAGGAACGTATAAAAAAGTAATTGTAATTGGCGCAGATATGATGTCCTCTATTGTCAATTATAAAGACAGGACTACATGTATTATTTTTGGTGATGGCGCTGGTGGTGTATTGCTGGAGCCATCTGACGATGGAACCGGAATTATAGATGCTGTATTAAGAGCGGATGGTTCAGGACGAGAATTTTTACACCTCAAAGCCGGTGGGTCAGCCAGACCTGCAAGTAGAGAAACTATAGAAGCTGAAATGCATTATGTTTTTCAAGATGGCAAACCGGTTTTCAAAGCAGCCGTTAATGGTATGGTAAGTACCATGAAGGAGGTTTTGGATAGAAATCACCTTTCAAAGGACGATATTGATTGGCTTGTGCCTCACCAAGCTAATATGCGTATCATAACTTCTGTTGCTGACATGATGGATTTTCCTAAAGAAAAAGTGCTAATCAATATTGAAAAATACGGTAATACAACAGCAGCAACCTTGCCGCTTTGTCTTTGGGACTTTAGACACCAGCTTAAAAAAGGCGATAAAATTATGCTTACTGCTTTTGGCGGAGGATATACATGGGGTAGCCTTTATCTAATCTGGAATCAGGCTGATTAAAGACATTTACAGACTTAAATCAAATCAGGAAACACCTTTATTTCATAATTTTAACTAACTTTGCACCTTAATAAAATCATCTTATGGCAAGTACATCAGATATTAGAAATGGATTGTGTCTGAATTACAATGGTGATGTTTATTCCATTGTAGAATTTTTGCATGTAAAACCTGGTAAAGGCAATGCCTTTGTCAGAACCAAAATTAAAAGTCTTACCACAGGAAAAGTTGTTGAAGTTACTTTTCCTGCAGGTCATAAGATTGACGATGTCCGCGTAGAAAGGAGAAAATTTCAGTACCTGTATAATGACGAAACAGGCTATAATTTCATGGATAATGAAACCTACGACCAGGTTACATTATCAGAAGCTATGTTAGACAGATCAGACTTACTTAAGGAAGGCAGTGAAATAGATATTCTTTTTCATGCTGAGAAAAATGTACCATTAACTGCAGAAATGCCTGCTGCCATAGTGTTGGAAGTGACCTATACAGAACCTGGTGTTAGAGGTGATACTGCCACTAATGTCACAAAACCCGCTACTGTTGAAACTGGTGCCGAGGTTAAAGTTCCTATTTTTATTAATCAGGGCGACAAAATAAAAATTGATACCAAAACAGGTGCATATCTAGAAAGAGTAAAATCCTAACATTAAAATTTATTTATTATGAATTTCAACGAAATACAAGAGCTTATAAGGCTGGTTAATAAGTCAAATTTGACAGAGTTTAAGCTTAAGGACAAGGATTTTGAAGTAGTAATTCGCACCAAACAATATAATAAGGGAGGCGAAGTTGTAATGGTACCTTCAGCACCCATGGTTTCCAGTTTGCCTGCACAAACGGTTCATGCTCCGGGAGCTCCTGCACCAGCACCAGCAGTAGTTGCAGCGTCTGTGTCACCTCAAAATACTGATACCGCGGCCCCTGCAGCAGGTAAGAAACTGGTAGAAATCAAGTCTCCAATCGTTGGCACATTTTATCGTTCACCAGGTCCTGACAAACCAGTATTTGTAAAGGTTGGAGATGCCGTAAGCTCAGGTTCTGTGGTATGTATCATTGAGGCTATGAAATTATTTAATGAAATTGAAAGTGATGTTACAGGAACAATAGTCAAAGTGCTAGTGGAGGATGCTTCACCAGTAGAATATGACCAGGTTTTATTCCTTGTTGAAGTGTAGCCATTAAATATTTCAAAAATCCTGGGTAACCTAATACCTTAACCATTCCAATATAAATAAGATGTTTAATAAAATTCTTATTGCCAACAGGGGCGAAATTGCTTTGAGAATCATCCGTACCTGTAAAGAAATGGGAATAAAGACGGTAGCTATTTATTCAAAAGCAGATGCGGAAAGCCTCCATGTTCGCTTCGCTGACGAAGCAGTATGTATAGGTCCGGCACCTTCTTCAGAATCTTATCTGAATATTCCAAGAATAATGGCAGCAGTGGAGATTACCAATAGTGATGCAGTACATCCTGGATATGGATTTCTTGCAGAGAATGATAAATTTGCCGAAATCTGCCAGCAATATGGTGTAAAATTTATAGGTCCTACCGCTGAGATGATTCGTAAAATGGGTGATAAGGTTACTGCAAAAGAAACTATGATCAAGGCTGGTGTTCCAGTCGTCCCAGGATCAGGAGGATTGGTGAAGGATGTAAAAGAAGGTGTTAAAATTGCTAAGGAAATCGGTTATCCTGTAATCATAAAAGCCACAGCTGGTGGAGGTGGTAAAGGAATGCGTATCATTACCAAAGAAGAAGATTTTGAGGGGCTTTGGAATAGTGCCAAGCAGGAGGCTAAAGCATCTTTTGGTAATGATGGTATCTATATCGAAAAGTATTTAGAAGAACCTCGGCATATTGAATTCCAGATTGTAGGTGATCAATATGGCAGAGTTATCCACCTTTCTGAAAGAGATTGTTCTATTCAACGTAGGCATCAGAAGCTTGTTGAAGAAAGTCCGTCTCCTTTCTTAGATCAGGAACTTAGGGAAAAAATGGGTGAGGCTGCTATAAAGGCAGGCAAATCAATTAATTATGAAGGCGTCGGGACAATAGAATTTTTGGTCGATAAGCACAGAAAATTCTATTTTATGGAGATGAATACCCGAATCCAGGTAGAACATCCGGTAACAGAGGAAGTTATAGATCATGATTTAATAAAAGAACAGATTAAAGTTGCTGCAGGTATACCTATTTCAGGTAAAAACTACTATCCTACTATGTTTGCCATGGAATGTAGGATTAATGCTGAAGATCCTGCAAACGGATTCAGACCAAGCCCGGGTAAAATTACATCATTTCATAGCGCCAAAGGACATGGCGTGCGTGTAGATACACACGTTTATGCAGGTTATAGCGTTCCGCCATTTTATGATTCTATGATTGCAAAGCTAATTTGCAAGGCACAGACGCGTGAGGAATGTATCAAGAAAATGCAGCGTGCCCTTGATGAGTTTATTGTTGAAGGAATCAAAACAACTGTGCCATTTCACAAAGCGCTAATGAAAGATGAAAATTTTCGCGCCGGGAAATTTGATACTGGATTTTTGAATAATTTTGATATGGATCAGTGTAAAGACTAAATTAAATCCTAGATTGCTAATCTTCATTTAGCTTTTAAATCAATTATAAGCCTATCCTAAAATTTCACTGTGATGTGCGTTTGGTCATAAATAAGTGGCTTAAAAGGTTACATCACTTAAAATTAAACAGATGAAGGGTCTGCACAGATTGTTATCAAGAATCAGAAATTATAGGAGTTATTTTATAGCCAGCATCATTTCTAACATATTTTTGGCAATTTTCTCGGCCGTCAGGCCCTTAGTCGGCTGGGGGGTTGCAACTATTCACCCACTTGTTCGGTCTACGCATAGGGCCATGATATCGT
>JAUMBJ010000137.1:0-358 GCA_032115755.1 Saprospiraceae bacterium | reverse complement strand
AACTCCTGAAAAAATGTTACAACCCCAAGATAATGATATTACTGCCTGGATAAGCTACTATCTTTCAAATCTGATCCAGACCTATGGCAAAGAAAACGCTCTTGTATTTGTATGCGTTATTATGATTATTGTGTTTTTTTTAAAAAATACGTTCAGATATCTGGCATTATATTTTATGGCCCCTTTGAGAAATGGCATAATATACGATATTATAAAAGAGCTCTTATCCCAATATCTTAAGTTGACATTAAGTTTTTATAATTCAGAGAAAAAAGGTAATTTGCTATCTGGAATGACTACAGATGTACAGGAAATTGATTCCTCTCTTCTCAATTTTGTATAAGTCATTTTAAAGTCA
>JAUMBJ010000136.1:0-17251 GCA_032115755.1 Saprospiraceae bacterium | reverse complement strand
AGGCAATTTGACCATAACCTGTGTAACCCAAGGCCCACATGGCAGGAGCATTAATGGCCGCAAGTCCTTTTTCAATGGCATCCGGGGCTTGTGTTGCAGCATTTACACATTCTGTATATTCATTTGCAAGTAAAACATTTTCACCTATCCATCTAACATCAGTACGCTTTGATAATTCTGTAATTAAATCGAACGAAACTTTACATGAAATCGCATTTGCTATCCAATGTGGTTTTACAGAGTTTTTCTCCACGCCGGGATGTGACTGGAGAAATTCAAGCATTGGAGCTTGAGAAAATGTTGCCAAATTTTTCAATTCCCTGTTTAGAAACACCGCTCTTTTATCAAACGGTGTGTTCATCTTATCATGATATTCAGTCCATTGTTTGAAATCCAGCTGATCTGATAAAACGATATGAATATGATATTGCTCAGACTGTCGGTCTGACCTCTCCGTTTTTAGTTTTGTTGCAATTTTATCATCAGGAAATATAACCTGTGCCTTTACAGGAAAAATCGAAATTAATTGAAAACAAATAATAATGTAAAATATCTTTTGCATGGGTTAAAATTAAATTCGTTTAAATGGCGCTGCTTAACAAAATTATATCAGGTCTGTTCATCCCAATGTCTTTTCATTAACCTACTATTTTAAAAGCTTTAAAAATATCAAATAAACTGAACCTCGTATGCGCATACCAAGCATATTTAAGTAAATTTTAAGAAGAATAAAAAAAAAGGGGAACACATGCATGCATTCCCCTCTGGTATTTGCTAATTATTATTAATTATTTTCTAGTTACCAAGTTAAATTCTACCCTTCGATTTAAAAACTTTGCATCACTTTTATTGGGAACAATTGGTTTGGATTCCCCATAGCCAATATATTCAAGCCTTGTAATGGAAACTCCCTTACTTATTAAGTAGTCATAGCAGGCTTTAGCTCTACTTTCGGATAATTTCTGATTGAGTACCTCATCGCCATCATCATCCGTGTGGCCGGAAATAATCATATCATAACTTGAATACTTATTTAAAATATCTGCAATTTTATTTAGAATCAATTTAGAATCAGCCAACAGTTCTGATTTTCCAGTTTCAAAATTTACAGAACGCATAGCACTATTCAGTACATCTTTGTCTTCTTTTGTGATTTCAGGACATCCTCCGGTGGCCACAGTTCCTGGAATATCCGGACATTTATCCCTGCTATCTTCGATGCCATCACCATCTGTATCAGGGCATCCATTATATACCCTTAATCCTCTGTTATTCGGACATTTGTCAATCTTATCGGGCACGCCATCACCATCTGTATCTTTTTCAGGACATCCCTTATTCTCCTTGGTACCTGCAAAATCAGGGCATTCATCATCCGGATCAGCTATACCATCATTGTCCGTATCAGGACAACCCTTATGTTTTTTTATTCCTTTTGCATCAGGACAAGCATCCTGGTTGTCTGGAATTTTATCGCCATCTTTATCAGGGCATCCATTGTATTCTGATGGACCAGCCTCATTAGGGCAAAGATCTTTATTATCCATAATTCCATCTCCGTCTGTGTCTTTTTTAGTCATATCTTCATCGCCATCTGCATTTTCATTCTTTTCCGGAGAATTACCCAGCATGTAAACGAAACCAATACCATGATGGAGATTATTTCTGTTTTCAGAAAATGAAAATCTGTATTCAAGCTGATAATTGAAATGAAGTTGATCAGAAATTTTAAATAAAAGACCTGCACCAAGGGGCGCTTGAACATTAAAATCGTATTTAAGCTCATATACCCCACCAATACCGGCAAAGGCATATGGGTTGACGAGTTTATCTAAACCTAAAAATCTATACTGAATGACAGCATCAATGCCTGCAATTGTGCGGTATTTGTCCTGGGCATCTTGTCCAAAGTCACTAATAACACCATACTTAAATGGAATATTCAGCCCAAGATTTGGACCTATATTCCTTTGATACCCCAATTCAAATCCATGTCTATAGTCCTTAAAATTAAACAGGCTGCCGCCATTCTGGGACTGATAGTCCAGAAAAAGTTTCTTTACAGATACTCCTGATGCATAATTTTCCTGCCCATATAATTTAGGAGCAACAACTAAAAAAATTATAAAAATTAATATATTAAAATTTTTCCACATATATTAAGTATTGATAGAAAGTAGAAAATAATTTACAAAAATATGTAATTATTCTGAATTCGTTATACTTGTGGCTAAATATTACAAAAAAAGTAAATATTTAATCGATTATAAATCTTTACAATGAAATGTAACCGAAATTGCTATTTGCAAAATAAGAATATTTTGCGACATAAAATATTAGACATTTAAAGGCCTAGTATTGTAAAAATACTTTGTAAAGTAACTTATTGTTTTATAATTTTAATCGTTTTTGCGGCAGGACCTTCAGCAATTCTAACAAAATAAGAACCTGCTGGATATTCACCCATTGGAATCATAAGTTCATGATTACCGCTTTCCAGATGCTTACTGACAAGAACCTGTAATCTGGAACCAAGCATATCAAATAGACTGACATGCTGGTATCCTCCACCCGACTTCCAGGAAAGTATCGCATAATCTTGAACAGGATTTGGGTAAATTGTAGCGAAAAAGTCTTTTGATGCCAATTCGTTGAGCGATGTCGAGTCACTGCAATCCTTAAGGAATGGAATTTTTTGAAAATCGTCAAACAATACTTGTCTAATATCAGATTCTTTTACGCCAAGCCAGTCAACTAGAATAGATGCGTATACAGATCGAAAATCATATTGCATAGGAACGCCTTCCTGGGGCTGCACATTTGGATCAATCTGAGGATTTTCCCCAAAAATACCGGGTTGCACACAAGAACCAAAAACAAATAGAGGTGCAGCTGTACCATGGTCAGTTCCAAAACTATTGTTGGCTCTGATCTGTCGACCAAATTCGCTAAACGTCATGCCCACGACCCTTTCTTCAATGCCAAGGTTTTTCAAATCATCACAAAATGCCTTAACTGCGTCAGATACAGTTTTCAAAAGGTCTGCATGTGTCCCATTTATAGTATCCCCAATCATCACTTGATTTGCATGGGTATCAAATCCTCCAATTGACACTACATAAATCTTTGTTTTAAGACCACCAGAGATCAAATTAGCAACCACTTTTAATTGGTTGGCCAGATTTGAATTGGGATATCCTGATACATTATTGCCTGTATCAAAAGCTTTAAGTACTTGTGTCGCATACGCATTTGACTGCTTAATACTGACGCGGATAAAATCAAGTTCCTCGCTGTAACAAGAACCATCTGACGGCGATGCAATTGTTTCTTCGACAAGTCTTATATTATCTTTATTCACCAATGTATAGGAAAAGTTAGTTTGAGGTCCTTGACAAGTTTCAGAGACAACTGTTCCAAGGGTAATAGCAAATGGATCTTTGTGTTCTTCATTTGGATATCCAATTGGATACCCTGGATATTTTAAATCAAGATATCTTCCTAACCATCCGGTAGTTAAAAACTCATCACTATCTGAGGCTGTTGTCCAAATATCAGTTGATCTGAAGTGCGATCGATTTTGATTTGGATAACCGACAGACTGGATTACCGCCAGCCTGCCATCTTTATACATTTCTTGAACGCCTGTCATTGCTGCATGTATTCCAGTAGCTTCATTTAGCTTTAAAACAGAGCTTTCAGGTAGGATTAGGTTTGGTCGCACCTCATTTAAACCCTGATACTGATCAATTGGGATAACCATATTCAACCCATCATTACCTCCATTGAGTTGAATAAGTACCAAAACTCGATCAGAATTATCATTAACCATGCTGAACAGTGAAGATCTGGTTACAGCCGTGACTTCAAGCCCACCAAGCATGATTGGAAGTGTCATAAGTGATCCGGATTGTATAAATTGTCGTCGCTTCATTTTTTCTTTTTTTTAATTCGGTGCTTACTCCGTTAATTAAATTCAATCAGTTTAGCTGGAATATTATATAAACCATTAAAAGGTCTTTTCTTAGTTAAACGTTCATCAACTTAGGTGTATTTCCGGCATTCGCATCATGTAAACCAGCAAAGGACGCAACCTATTATTTACAGCAGTTTTTTTGGTATTATTCATCGGATCTGAAGCATATGTACTGTAAATAGCAGACCAGGAAATGGCCGGCACGCCATTCAAAATCTTCCTCAACTCTTCAAGCTGATTGGCACTTAATGGCTTTGCAAATAATATCAGCGCAAATTGTTTGATTACACTTTCTTCATTCTGAGGATCATCAAATTGTTGGAGATAAACCGCTGGATCTATTTGAAGCCTGTAAGTTCCAATTGGAAAACCTGCACTACTAATGGTATCTGTATATACTTTTCGAACGGGTAAGGTATAGGCATTTAACCAAAGTTTATCGTACAGCGGAGCCTGATAAAAAGCTTGCCATCCCGCAACTGAAGGCGCCTCAAACAAAGCCATTTGTTGAGCTCTGGTAGACGCATACAGCGTATTAAGAACCCTCTCTTCTAGCACCTTATCTGAAGGCATTGGGATATTAAAAATATTTAAAGGACTGACCATAAAATCAATAGGATTTTTGACCATACAACCCAAACTACAATGTGTATAAAAATGATCACTGGACAGTAACGCCTCAATGACAGGTTTTACTTCATAATCATTGGATCTCAACAACTCCGCCATTGGAGTTATAATTTCAGATTCAATTTCTTCGTCTATATCATGGTGTACAAACCAGATATATAATTTCCTGCAAATAAATCTGGCTACTTCCTCTCTACGGAATATAACATCAATAAGATCTTTATATTCATTGATACCATTACTATTAATGATCTCATTTCCAAAACGATGTGATAATTGTTTTGAGCCTGTATCGTGTCTGTTGATTCTAAATTCTGACCTAATCGGAACTGCTGTAAAAACAACAACCCACCCTGTCAGCACCTTTGAAATTGCCATAATATCGCTCTCCGTATACGTTGTATAATCACCCGGGCCTGCAATATTTCCTTTACCGAGTGTAAACAATTCAAGCAACTCCCTCGCATAATTTTCATTAGGTGCTTGCCTTGTATTGTCGTTTCCATTTAGATATAGTAGCATCGATGGATCAATGGTGATATCCTTTGTAAGTTGTTTGAAATTGCCTAGTGATTGACTTCTGAGCAATGCCATTGTTTTGTAAACAAATCTGGGATCCTGAATATCTGCAACCACAAAATGGTTGTGCCAAAATAATGTCATTTTTTCCCTAATATTTGGCTTTTGCTGGTACATCAATTTTAAAGACCAGCTATTTAAGGAGGTTCTACGGTAAATGTTCACACCCGCAGTTGTAGCCTTATCCACCCAAGTTTCTCCAATCGGCACATTAGGATCTGCATCATTACCCACATTTATCGGTGGTGGTGGGGGTGGTAAAACCTCCAGTAATTCTTCAATACATGCCTGCATTCCCATTTGACCAAATCTTCTTATGGTGGCACGTGAAGCACCAAAAACTGTTCTACGTAACAAATGGGCTGCCAGATGTTCTGACCAGGATCCTGTATATGATTTGAGCATTATTATAGATTTGAATAATTTACTTTACGCTTTATTATGAAGCCAATTTTCAATAAAATGTACTCTGAATTTATGTATTTATTTTATGTATTAATTTTTTTTACCAACATTATTGAATTTTTCTTCCGCCTTTTGCACTTTGATATGTTGGTCCAGAATTTCCTGTGTTTTCACTTCCTGTTGTTTTAGATTTTGTTCAATATTTTTTTCAGCTTCCGCAATGCGTTCTTTTGCTTTTTGAATATCGTGGTGGTAGTTTTTATTACTTTCCTGTAATTTTTTTAATTCTTTTTCCATTTTCTGGAGTAAATCACTTTCCAATTTCCATGCATTTTCTGCTATATTTTTTTCCAGGGCCAACTGATAATTTTGAATAAAATTGTGAAATTTTTTCGAAATTTCCGGCTGACGCTGAGTATTAATAAAATCGGTCTGAGTTCTTGCCCAAAAAGTAACTGTAACAATACTTCCATTCTGCTGAATTTTGACAAACAAGTCCAGATTACTACTGCCACTTACCGGTGCAATAGGCGTGGTCAACAATTGAAACTCCTTAAACTTCTTTTGCTCTTTAATTTTACCATATGGTTCTAGAAACTGTTTCAGGGTTTTTTCAGCTATTTTTTCATCTGCTCCTCCAATTTGAATGGTATAAGCATTTTCTGTCCCAAGACTCATCACCCTTGTGGCTTCCTGTACTTGTTGTGCATTTATTTCAGCATTCAGGAATAATAAAAAAAATGAAAATATGGTATTGTATTTAAGCATAATACTAAATTAGGCAAAATATGAATAGATCTGCTAAATATAAATCAGATAATATAAGTAACCAAATTTTCCTGAATTAGATTACAATATGGCCATCCTCCATGGTGACAAGCCTGTCACTCATTTTTGCCAATTCCATGTTATGTGTCACAATCACAAAACTTTGGCCAAAGTCTTTTCGTAATTTCATAAATAATTCGTGCAACTCTAGAGAATTTTGCTTGTCCAAGTTGCCTGTTGGTTCATCTGCCAGTATTAATCTCGGATTATTGATTAGTGCTCTGGCTATAGCCACTCTTTGTGCTTCGCCGCCAGAAAGATGATTGGGCTTATGCGACATTCTATCTTTCAATCCAAGGTACTGCAGCAATTCTTTAGCTCTTTTTTCAATGTCAATTGGCGATTGAATACCTGAAATATATGCAGGAATACAAACATTTTCAAGTGCTGAAAATTCGTATAGCAAATGATGAAATTGAAAAATGAATCCAATAAATTGATTGCGTAATTTTGCGAGTTCTTTTTCTTTGCCAAAATGTACTTCTTTACCTGCTATTTTAAGACTTCCTGAATCAGGCACATCAAGTGTTCCCATGATATGTAGCAATGTACTCTTTCCGGCACCGGATTTACCTACGATTGAAATAATTTCTTCCGGAAGTATTTCAAGACTTATGCCCTTTAAAACTTCAATATCTCCATATTTTTTGGTAATATTCTCCGTACTTAATATCATAGTGAAGTTATTTTTATATCCGGAGCATTCCCATAAGGACAATGTCTACATTTGTTTTGGCAGCAATAACCGCGATGTAGTAAATAGTGAGCTGTAAATACAAATTTTCCGTTTTCTATATAATAATCCAGACCGTAAATCAGTTCCATAATTTGGTCTGTATTCTGATTATTTCTCTGCACTTAAAGATGCATTTATTATAAATTTCTTTGCAAATTCAAAGGATGTAAACAATAATGCGCTAAAAAACACTGTACTTAAAAGAGAAGATTTTAAAAAGGGAATACCTGCTACGTAACAAGCAATCAAACCTTCCAGACTTTTAGGATATAATGTTTGACTGCCAACCCAAACCCCAAAATTTGTGACCAAAAAGAATATCAAAGGTGCAGAAACTGAAGCAGCACCAACACTTAGTACATTTATATTCTTGAGCATGATTGTTCCGGCCAAAGCTGTAAGTGCGATCCCCAACCAACCATAAAGCATGTACCCATTAAACCATATCAACCCCGTTTCCTGGCTAAAATAAGACCTGGCTATTGTGTTATTAATCACAAAATCCGTCAAAAACATCATAATAATGGGCAGTAAAACAGCATATTGCTTTCGCGTCAGATAAGCAGCTCCAAATAATGCTAAAGATTCCGTAGCCGTAAAATTGTCGGGATGTGGAATTATTCTCGACAAAGCCGCTACTAAAACTGCAAATCCTACTACGATATAATTCTGTTGCTTCATGTTATTCATATTTATTGCATCTCGTTGAAATGCTTATACTTTAAACTTATCGAAGGTCTCTAATGGGAAATTCATTAGGTATGTGAAATATTTTATTGCTAATTCAACCTTCAAATTTATACACAAAATTAGGCATTTTTTACAAATAAAAATGCGCTTTTAATTCCTTATTGCATTAAAAAATCGATATTAGTTCCATGTCATCATTCCCTTTCTTTGGACTTATATGACTATTTTTGTAATGAAAATCGACTTTTATGCAGGATTACGCGAGGATACTAAATTTTGCTATTCCCATTTTCATATTGCTTATGGTCGTAGAATTGGCATCCAGTTATTATAAAGGCAAAAAAGTATATCGGTATTTCGATACCATTTCGAGTATCAGTTCAGGAATGACAAACATTATTAAAGATGTTTTAGGACTTACCGTAATTGTATTGAGTTATCAGTGGATGTATGCGCATTGGAGTATTTTTGAGATTCGGAATTCCGCAATTCTATGGATTCTAGCATTTATTTTTCTAGATTTCTCAGGATATTGGTCTCATCGCATTTCCCATCGTATTAATATTTTCTGGAACAGGCATATCATTCATCATAGCAGCGAAGAATTTAACTTAGCTTGTGCCCTTAGGCAATCAGTTTCTGAAGTTTTTGCTTTATTTACAATTTTCCTTTTACCAGCGGCCTTTTTGGGTGTTCCCCCAGTAATCATACAGACTATTGCTCCAATTCATCTTTTTCTACAGTTTTGGTACCACACAACCCTTATCGGAAAATTGGGATGGCTGGAAAATATCATTGTAACTCCTTCGCATCACAGGGTACATCATGCTATAAACAAGGAATATCTTGACAAAAATTTTGGACAGATTTTAATCGTTTGGGATAAATTATTTGGCACATTCAAAGCAGAAGATACCGCTATAATACCTATATATGGGGTTAAAAGACCTGTAGCTACATGGAATCCTTGGCTGATCAACTTCCAGCATATGGTTTTGCTCATTAAAGACGCCTTCAGGACAAAAAGCTTTGCAGATAAGATAAAAGTCTGGTTTATGCCTACTGGATGGAGGCCTGAAGATGTAAAAAATAAATACCCTTTACGTGAGGTAGAATTTATAGACCATAATGATAAATTTAATACACCCTCCTCATTTGCACTTGATATCTGGATATTTATTCAATTTGTAACAACCTTAACATTAATGTTGATATTTTTCAATCATATTGGAGAAATAAAAGGCATACTAATAATTTTAATAGGTTTTTTCTTGTTTGCACAAATATTTACATATACCAGCCTAATGGACAGAAGTTATTTGACATATTTGGGATGGGGAATACAGACGATTTGTCTAATCGCTATTGTTTTTCACATGACGAAAGACCAAAATATTAGTATCATTTCAGGAAAATGGATTTTAATCCCTACGATTTACCATATTGCTGTATTTGTTGCCATCCTTTATTTTTTACAAATTGCACGATTTACATATCAAAAGGTTACATTGATTAATGAATAATATTACAACTAAACAGGAATTAAACATCCAAACATTCAAAAAATTCATTACTGAACTTTTTGAGCAAGAAACGCCTTTTCTGGTAGTGTTGTCAAAACCCAGACTCAAGACTAATTCCATTAAACAATTAAAAATTAAAACAATATATAGTGGAAAGCAACCTGGTTTACTTTTATCTTATCAGTATACTAATAATCAAACACAAGAAAAAAAACATGATTTTGAAAAAGCCGTGGATGTGGTTATAAAACATATTGTTGAAGATTTTTATTTCGGCGAAATAAAATCTGCCGACCATATATGGCTTTTGCTTCAAAATAAACAAGGTACATCTACACTTCAAATCAAGCGCGTAAAAAATGAACTGCCCTACACCATGGAGCACAATCGAATTAAAACTGAACTTATTTCTTATCAGGCGCCTTATTTAAAGGACCTTGAAGTTACCTCATCATCTGGAAACCTACTAGGTAAAAACCAGCACAAATTCAGACAAATCAACAGGTATATTGAACTCATTAGTCATCTGATTGAAGGAGAAAGTGCTGGGAAAGTTTTTAAAATAGCGGATATGGGCAGTGGTAAAGCTTATTTGAGTTTTGCATTATATGAATACCTAATATCCAGGGGATTTTCTCCAGAAATAACAGGGTATGAAATCAGGCAGGATCTTGTGGATAAGTGTAATCTTATCGCCAAAAAAAATAATATGGAGCATTTAAGGTTTGTTTGCAGTAGTATAGACGAGGCCAATATTGGTAAATGTGACATGATAATTGCACTTCATGCCTGTGATATTGCCACCGATATGGCCATTAGTAAAGGCATTGAATCCAAGGCAACTTATATTGTATTGGCACCCTGCTGTCATAAGCAAATCAGAAAGTCTATTAATCCACCGAAAAATTTACAACCGATTCTAAATCATGGTATCTTATTAGAAAGACAGGCAGAAATACTTACTGATGCCATGAGAGCTCTTTTTTTAGAGCATGCAGGATATAGAACTAAGGTTTTTGAATTTATTTCACCAGAACATACAGGAAAAAATCTCATGATCACTGCTGTTAAAGGTAAAAAAAATCCACAAGCCCTGGATGAATTAAAACAACTTAAAAAGCAATTTGGCATATCCTTTCATATACTTGAAAAATTTTTAGAAATCGATCTTTAAATCGATATAAATGGATCATTTTGTACAATATTTTAACTATTAGTATCGTTAAAGTGTTAAAAAAATGTCAAGGGCAATATTTTTGAGCTTATTGGCCTATCATTGTAACTCATATAAGACATTTTTTATATATTTTTGCAGTTTATTTATGTTTCACGCGAAATGTACTCATTTTATCCTCGTGTAGGATTTTAAGCTAAAAAAGGTATGATGGCCTACTGCAAGTTCTTTACTAAATTTTTCATTATAACCTCCATTTTCAGTTTTGCAGCCGGAAGATTATCCGCACAAACGCCCTATCCGATGGCAGACTTATGTATCAGCGAGGAAACCGGAAAAACCGGAGATACCGTATGTGTGAAATTTACAGTAAACAATTTTATTGATGTAGAGGGCTTTACTTTTCAGGTTTCTTTTGACAGAAATTTATTAGAACCTTTATTTCCGCCCAAGCTTGACGATCCGAATTTACCAGAAGCATACAAAAATGGTGGATTTGTTTATGTAGATAATTTTAAAGCCAATGGATTTATCCGATATTTAATGATTGGTAATCCTATAACGCTTCCTGACGGAACTATCATTTTTGAGCAATGTTTTAAAATTGTAGGTCCTCCGGGAAATATTAGCAGGGTTTTTCTAAATACGTCATTCCCCGATTGGGGTATAACCAGAAAACAATACAGTGATGTCCCTAACTCGCCGCTTATCATTGAACAAATGAAAGTGAAAAACGGAAATGTAAAAATCGTTACAGATCAGCTTTCAATTTTAAGAAATGTATGTGAGACCACGGACAGTAAAAACAACGGAATTTTTGAATTTTATTTTGCGGGGGGACAGCCTCCTTATAGCTATACGCTCAATGGCGGTGCTCCGGTAACAGGCATTTTAGAAAATCAGCGAATCAGACTTGTAGATCTTCCACAGGGTTCATATAAGATTGAAGTTACGGACAATCTTGGAAACAAAAAAATGTTGACGACAAACATTACAGAAACCCTTGCGTACAAATACACCATGAATTGCACAGATCCTAGTTGTTCAAACCGGGCTAAACCCAATGGTAAGACTGAAATTACCATAACTGATTTTGGTCCATATAGTTCGGGTAGTTTTAATTTCGCGTGGTCAAATTATTTTTATGAGACAGGAAATAAAAGCAGCAACAAGGATTTAGGTAATGGAAAATATTACGTTACTATAACTGATCCGTCAGGTTGCAGACTTATTGATTCTTGCGAAATTTTTAGAGAACCTATTTCGTACACCGTAGATACATTAAAAAAACCAAGTTGTAGTGGCGCCAGCGACGGACAAATAAGAATAAATGTATTTGGGGGAACACCTTGGGTGCTAAATCAATATAACTTTTTCGTAAATAGTATACAGATTGGTCGCAACAATGTAATTTCCAATTTGAAAGCCGGAAAATCAACGATTAGCGTAGTTGATTCTTTGGGATGTTCCATATTTTTTGATATAGTTTTACCTCAAGGTGAACCAGTAAATATATTGGAAACTGACAGAAAAGACACCAAATGCTTTGAAGGTGTGGATGGTTTAATCGCTGTATCAGCAAGTGGTACCAATAACTTTATTTTTGATATCAGAAATAATCTGGGTTTTATGGTTTTTGGAGGTACATCGACCAATAACACCTATGTAAATAATAATCTCACAGCTGGGGCCTATAGGATTATTGCAAAGGATGCTAATAATTCTGGTTGTTCGGACACTTTATTTTTTAGTATTGGACAACCGGGACCAATCGATCTTTCAGACAGTCTGATCGTAAATCCTTCATGTCAGACAAATATTGGCTCCATAACACTCAATCCCCGAGGTGGTGAGGGGCCATATAGTTTCCAATGGTCACACACTAACTCCAATACAGCAAGTGTTACGGGTCTTGGGCCAGGGCAATATGCCGTAACGGTAACGGACAGCAAGGGATGTACTGGAGAAGCTGCTTTTGTGCTTAAGGAAGGTGGGACAGGTAATCCTATTACAGTACAGGGAAGTGTCGTAAATGAGATCACTTGTAAAGATGGAACTGATGGCACTATTAAAGCGGAAGTACTCAACGGGGCCGGTGTGTCGAGTTACAGTTGGAGAAGACTAAATGAAACCCAAATCATTGGCAATACAGCTACTTTAGCAAACCTACCAGCCGGCATATATATAGTTGAAGCTACTAATAATGGTTGCACAAATATTGCTACTGTGATATTGGTAAACCCAGCTGGAATGGATATCACTTTGATACCAACTACACCTACTTGTCCCGGTGGCAACAATGGCAGCATAGGTGCAAATGTAACGGGAGGAAACCCTCCATATAATTATCAATGGAGAAAAGCCGGCACAACCGTTCCAATTGGAATAAACAGCGTACTTGCCCCTCTAAGTGCAGGCGATTATGAACTTACGCTGATTGATAGCAAAGGTTGCAGACAAGATACATCTTTAACATTGCAGGATCCCCCAAAAATTGAGCTGAATATTGTCGGTACGGTGGATGTAAACTGTTTCGGATTAAAGAATGGCCGAGCGGAAGCAGTAGCTACAGGAGGCACACAAGTAAATCCGCAGTTTAGCTTTTTTTGGTCAACCTCATCAGGAGAAACTGGTGATATAGCCACAAAACTTTCCCCTGGACTAAATTATGTAATTGTCAATGATGGAGTTTGTGTTTCAGATACTGTGTTTTTCACCATAAATTCTGTTGCAAAGATTAGCTTGGATTTTGCCAATACTTTAGTAACGCCTCCAACGTGTGCTGGTAAGAAAGACGGCGTCGTAAGTGTTCAGGCTAAAGGTGGACAGATGTCGGGATTTACATACAATTGGCTTAATCCAAACACTATTGGTCCTGTATTATCTGGTATTGGTGAAGGTAAATATATCGTCAGAATTACCGATGCTGTAGGTTGTTCATCGACAGACTCTATTCTGGTCAATGAACCAGACTCATTAAAAATTGAAATAAATCCGCTGGCTACCAGTTTACTTTCCTGCAAAAATCAGGATAATGGTCAGATTGGCGTTCTTGTGACTGGCGGAAATCCGGGCGCAATTCAGTATCAGTGGAGCAATAATGGAAGCACTACCGCAACTATTGCAGGACTAGGACCAGGTAATTATTGTGTTACAGCAACGGATGTTAAAGGTTGCCAAAATTCTGTCTGCCTTCCTCTTGTTTCACCACCTAAAATTTTAGGACGAGTTGCTTCACCCGAACCACCAAAGTGCTTTGGAGAGACTACCTGCATTAGGATAGAATCAGTTTCTGGCGGAAGTGGAAGCAAATATACATTTCAAATTAACCAGGGAATTCGCTATCCGATAGACTCATGCGTTACAGTATTCGCAGGTCCTTACAGGATTAATATATTGGATTCGGCGGGATGTTTTATCGACACGATGATTGTCATACCTCAACCAGAACCGATCAGCATAACGATGCCGCCTTCTGCAGAAATTTTACTGGGAGAAAAAACAGGCGTGATAACTCCCATTGTAAATGCACCTTTTGGCATACAATCATCTGGTTGGTTCCCTGTGGGAGATACTACCATTACATGCCTTGATGACATCAATTGTGTATCTGCGATTTTTGGTCCATCATCCACAAGGATTTATTCATTTGTAGTAACTGACAATAATGGCTGTATCACACGGGTAGATTATGAGGTAAGGGTTAAAGACGTTCGGAACGTATATTTCCCTAATATTTTTGCCCCCAGGCCGGATGGCAGTAGAGACGGCATAAATCAATATTTTCAAGTAGTAACGGGTAATGGTGTTGAAAACATCATATTGCTTGAGATTTATGACCGATGGGGAAATAAACTTTTCAGCAAAACTAATTTTATGCCAGATGGCACTGGTACTGATGGCTGGGATGGAACATTCAGAGGAGAAGAGCTTTCTTCCAATGTCTTTGTATTCTATGCCATGATATCATTTACGGATGGGCAAAAGATACCTTATAAAGGAACGGTTACAATGGTTAGATAGTCCATTTAACCTAAATCAAGTCTATTTTCAATAACAACAAGAATATAATGCCTAGTATTAGGCGTCAATCTTGGCGTATTTTGCGTTTTCTTCAATAAATTGTCTTCTTGGTGGGACATCATCCCCCATCAGCATGGAAAACACCCTATCTGCTTCCATGGCATCCATGATAGTCACCTGCCTTAGAATTCTATTTATGGGGTCCATAGTTGTTTCCCACAGCTGTTCTGCATTCATTTCTCCAAGACCTTTGTAACGCTGTACCTTAATAGAAGTATCTTCTTTGCCATTGGCATACTGCTCAATAGCTGATTTTCTCTCTTCATCATTCCAGCAATAGACAAAATTTTTACCTTTTCTTACCTGATAGAGTGGAGGCGCAGCAATATATACGTGACCATTTTCAACTAATGGCCGCATATACCTAAAGAAAAATGTCATTAATAGTGTAGAAATATGGCTACCATCAACGTCGGCATCACACATGATAACGATTTTATGATATCGTAGTTTTTCCGTATTCAGAATTTTTTCACCCTCTTTTTCTTCAATTGAAACACCGAGGGCGGTAAACATATTTTTAATTTCTTCGTTTTCGTAAATTTTATATTCCATGGCTTTTTCTACATTGAGGATTTTACCCCTAAGTGGTAAAATCGCCTGGAAATTCCTGTCCCTACCTTGTTTTGCTGTACCACCTGCGGAATCACCCTCCACCAGGAATATTTCAGATTCTGCAGGATCTTTGGAAGAACAATCGGAAAGTTTTCCTGGCAGACCACTTCCGGTGAGCACATTTTTACGCTGAACCATTTCGCGAGCCTTTCTTGCCGCATGTCGCGCAGTTGCAGCCAAAATAACCTTATCGATAATTTTTCTTGCTTCCTGAGGATTTTCCTCCAGAAAAATCTTTAATGCATCACCCACGCATCTGGAGACAATACCGTTAACTTCTGAATTTCCAAGTTCGCCTTTTGTTTGACCTTTAAATTGCGGCTCTGGTACTTTAACAGAGACCACAGCGGTAAGGCCTTCCTTAAAATCTTCGCCTTGGATGGCAATTTTAAGTTTCGAAAACAAATTATTGTCGTCACCATATTGCTTAAAAAGTCTGGCGATTGCCCTTCTAAACCCCGCTACGTGGGTACCTCCCTCACGGGTATTTATGTTATTTACAAATGAAAAAATATTTTCCTGAAAGCCCGTGTTGTAAATCATGGCTACTTCGACCTCAACATTTTCTTCCTTGCCAGTAACGTAAATTGGCGAGGAAATCAAAGGGGTTCTGGCCTCATCTAAATATTTGACGAATTCAAGCAAGCCTCCTTCAGAATAAAAATCCGATTGTTTAAAATTTCCCTTTTCATCTTTTTCTCTTTCATCTGTCAATTTCAACTTTAAACCTTTATTGAGAAAAGCCAATTCTCTTATCCTTCCCGCAAGTGTCTGGAATGAGTACTCTGTGGTTTCAAAGATTTCAGCATCCGGTTTAAATGTCACCTGAGTTCCCCGTTGATCTGAGGTTCCAATTTCTTTAACAGGCCCCATGGGGATACCTTTGGAATATTCCTGCTCAAAGATTTTACCTTCGCGGTGCACTTCCACTCTTACATATTCGGACAACGCATTGACACATGACACCCCAACGCCGTGAAGCCCACCTGAAACTTTATATGTATTTTTATCAAACTTACCTCCGGCGTGCAAAACAGTCATTACAACTTCAAGCGCAGATTTCTGCAATTTCTCATGCATCCCTGTCGGTATACCTCGTCCGTTATCTCTTATGGTAATGGAATTGTCTTTATGTATGGTAGATTCAATGTGGGAGCAATATCCTGCCAAATGTTCGTCAATCGAGTTATCTATCACCTCCCAAACAAGGTGATGAAGTCCTTTAACATCGGTACTTCCGATGTACATTCCTGGTCTTTTTCTTACTGCTTCAAGTCCCTCGAGTGCCTGAATATTTTCTGCACCATAATTATTTTCTGAGGTTGGTTTGATTTGTTCACTCATAAAGTCTTAGTCCTTCTTTTATAGAATTGCAAGCTGCAAAGATAAGAAAAATTAATCATATATTGGTCATTCAGCAATCTGAGAATAATTGCTTAAATTTGCACCCTGAATTAAGCAAACCTTTGAAAAATATGTGTTTAATTTTACTATAGAATATTAAATCGATTTTAACAAGTCTCGGACAATCCAATTGATCGTTTTAAATGTAAACAAGGAAAATTAAAAAATAACAACCTTAAAACTAAGGATTATCAATACCCATAAATCCAAATATATGTCTATTCAAAAAATTAAAGTAGCAAACCCAGTTGTTGAACTTGACGGAGATGAAATGACCAGAATAATCTGGAAATTTATAAAAGAAAAGCTTATTCTTCCTTATCTGGATGTCGACATTAAGTATTATGATCTTGGCATGGAATATCGTGATGAAACCAATGACCAAGTGACTATTGATGCGGCAAATGCTATAAAACAATATGGCGTGGGGATAAAATGTGCAACCATCACACCGGATGAAGCGCGTGTAGAAGAGTTTAAATTGAAGCAAATGTGGAAATCGCCCAATGGAACCATTAGAAATATTCTTGATGGAACTGTTTTTAGGGAACCTATCGTAATGAGCAACATTCCGAGGCTTGTTACAACTTGGACTTCTCCCATTATCG
>JAUMBJ010000135.1:6093-9523 GCA_032115755.1 Saprospiraceae bacterium | reverse complement strand
TTGAATGTACTCTGAGACATATTTTCAATGGTAAACTCTATTTGCTGTGGACTGATTCCAAAAGTTGATGAGAAAGGCGACAAAGTACCATTTATTGCCAGTAAAAAAGTTATGTTGGACAATTGTACAGTATGGGTGAAATCAGTTGCCATAAGTACCCCCATAGAATAACCAACCACTTCGATACATTGGTATTTACTTAAATCTGGTGCACTTTCTTCTGCTCCATAGTCATATACTATAAGTAGGTCTTTTTCCTGAATATCCAAATGTTGCCAGCATCCTGGACCGAGGCCCCAACCACTAAAGAATATGCACAACTCAGATGACTCTTCCTTTCTTGCCCACAAATATCTCGCACAAAAATCCATTTTATCCAAATAATTGTTCTGTCATTTAAATAATTTAATTTGATCGGCTGAAAGTCGGTGGGCAGAGGTAGAAGCCACTGCATACACCTCATTGTCTTTGGTGTCTTTTAAAATAACGGTACCTGCTCCGATGATATTGGAGTTTCCTATGTTTACTTTCTCGCGTATTATGGCATTCATTCCAATAAAAGTGCGCTGCCCAACAATCACGCTACCTCCAAGCACCGGATTCGAAAGCAGACAATGAGAACCAATTACAGTGTGATGACCTATGCTGGCTCCCATTAAGATCACATTATCTCCTATTTTCACAAAAGGCTGTAAATTTGCCCCTTGACTAAGAAAACAATTTTCTCCAATGACCAGATTATTCCAATACCTGGCATAACTTGAAATATAGCTAACAAAAGCAATACCTTTTTCCTTAAAAAAATTGAAGTACTTTTCTCTTAATTTGTTATCTCCTATTGCAACATGTACAAAAACCTGATGATTGCTCGAATAGTCTAAAAACTGAGGAATAGTCCAGATTGGCGCATCTTCCTTGATATCTGAGGAAAGAACTCCGTCGGTATCGTCATAGCAATATGCAATCGGCTGATATACTGAATCATGCTTAAAAAGATAATAAAGTAGCTGAGCATGCCTACCAATACCAAAGATTACAACTTCCTTACTCATGTATATACCTGGAGGATGATAAAAAGGTATAAAGGTCAAAAACTACGCCAACAATTTTGGGGAAAATGATTTATTACAAAGTGTATGTCATAAATTCTTTTTTTCAATAATATGGGTATTGATCATTAAAATTGTATGAATAATATAGAAAATTAAATGAGTAACCGTTTTTGAAAAAATTTAAGGAATATTTAAATCGTTTTCTGGAATTTTCAAAACCACTTCAGAATTAAAAATTTGTATCTGAAATTATTGTTAAAAATTTTTAAGATTATTTTATAAAAAACAATGGATCACAACAAGTAAAGTCCAAAAGCGTCAGAATCATAAAGAAAATGCACCGTAATTGTAAAATGTAGGCATGTATATCCATGAAACAACTACTTGGACTTGGTAAGTCATCAAACTTGCGTGTATTTTTAGTAAGGCTTTTGGGATTTACGCCAACTCTTTGAAATGAGCATTCACTTTCCGATACAAAACCTGGTAAAAATAGAATCCAGCAGGTCTTCAGAAGAAATATTTCCGGTAATTGATGCTAAGTGATATAGTGCTTGGCGAATATCGAAGGCAATGAAGTCTCCCGTAACCCCGGTATCCAAGCCCTGAAGCACCGCTGCGAGGGATTCATCAGCACGCTTTAACGCATCAACATGGCGCGTGTTGGTAACGATGGTCTGATCCAGCATAGACGCATCCTTGACCACAGTATGATATAGCATGTCTTTTAATGCCTCCACATTCATATGATTCTTGGCCGACATAGGCAAAACATTATCCGGGCCTGTAAGACCTTCAAAATAATAATCAGATGCATTGAGGTAAGGATGAAGATCCATCTTATTCAATAGCACGATCAATCTGTCAGCATCCATATCCAATGCTGTGAGCTGGGCTTTTAATTGGGCTGGGATGGTAACGGTGACATCAACCATATACAATACCAATGCTCCCCGGCTAATCTCTTCCAGAGCGCGCTTCACTCCCAATGATTCAATGACATCTGCAGTATCTCTAATACCCGCTGTATCCACAAATCTGAATTTCATGCCCTTGATATGCAAAATTTCTGAGATGGTATCTCTGGTAGTTCCAGCGATATCAGAAACTATAGCCCGTTCTTCGTTGAGCAACGCATTGAGCAAAGTCGACTTTCCTGCATTTGGTCGGCCTGCAATTATAGTACTTACACCATGTTTCAGCACATTTCCAAGTTCAAATGACTCTAAAAGTCTATGAATGGTAAGTCGAATCCTGTGCAACAAATCTCGCAGCTTGGTTCTATCAGCAAATTCCACATCTTCTTCCCCAAAATCCAGTTCAAGTTCAATGAGTGCAGCAAAATCTATCAATTCCTGCCGCAAGGCAGCAATTTCATTTGAAAAACCACCTCTGACCTGTTTCATGGCCATACTATGGCTGATTTTATTTTCTGAAGCTATTAAATCTGCTACAGCCTCAGCTTGGGCAAGATCCATTTTTCCATTTAAAAAGGCACGCATGGTAAATTCGCCAGGTTCTGCCATTCGAGCCCCACTGCGCAACATAAGCTGCATGGCTGATGACAATATATACGGAGATCCGTGGCATGAAAATTCGACGACATCTTCTCCGGTATAGGAATGGGGCGCTCTAAAAACAGTTGCAACAACTTCATCCAGAATTTCCAATTGTTCATTTTTCAAAACGCCAAAATGAACAGAATATCCAGGTACTTGCAATAAATTTTTACTGGTAAAACAGGATGAAGCTATCTCCAGTGCTTTACTTCCCGATAGCCTAATAATGCCAATCGCTCCTTGTCCGGGAGGCGTAGCTATAGCAACAATGGTATCTTGTTGGTTTCTTTGCATATCGGCAAAGTTACGCTTATATGCTCAATTATTATTTAATCGCAGCGTCGAATAATCCATTCTTTACAACAACATTTCCATGTAAATTAATATCTTGGCAAAAATTTGATTCTGTATGAAAACACTTTTTCGCGGTACTATTTTCATTTTATGGCAGCTAATCTGGATACCCATAATAGGTAACAGTCAAATTTCGTCAGATTCGCTTCATAAAGTGATCAGACAAATAGGAATGGAACAATCCAGGGTAATGGATCTGGCATCCTGGATATGCGATGTACACGGACCAAGGCTTACAGGTTCATCACGACTTCGGAAGGCACAAGAATGGGCTGTCAGTGAATTGACATCATGGGGACTCCAAAATGTCCATAAGGAAGAATGGGGACCTTTTGGCCGTGGTTGGCAATGCAACCACTTTGAGATGCATGCCTATACGCCGGATTACTGGCCGGTGATTGCTTATCCTAAGGCCTGGGCACCTTCAACGAAAGGAACAGTATCTGGAGAGGTGATGTATCTCCA
>JAUMBJ010000135.1:0-6083 GCA_032115755.1 Saprospiraceae bacterium | reverse complement strand
CAAAGGGAAACTTAAAAATAAATTTGTGATGCTGGATACTATCCGCGATGTCAGTGAATGGTTGGAGGCACCGGCAAAAAGGTATAATTCGGAAGAATTGCTCGATATGGCCAATGCCGGGATGCCAACGCCTAGACCTCGACGCGAGTGGGCTCGGACAGGTGGGTTGTCATTTAATCAAAAATTATGGGCATTCCTGCATGCAGAAAAACCCCTGTGTGTGGTAGACAGAAATTATAAAGGAGATTTGGGTACGGTCTTCGTAACAGGAAGTCGCGTTGGTGGTCAGGAAGGCAAACGACCTTATGACGAAGATACAGAGATCATCCCTCAAGCCACTATGTCAGTAGAGCATTACAATAGGCTGTTGAGACTAATCCAAAAAGGATTGACCCCTACATTGAGTATGGAACTGAAAGCAACATATGAACTACCGGATAAAGGCATGGATTACAATGTCATTGCCGAAATTCCGGGCAGTGACAAAAAAGATGAGGTGGTAATGTTTGGTGCCCACTTTGACAGCTGGCATGCAGGAACCGGAGCTACAGACAATGGCGCAGGATCAGCAGTCATGATGGAGGCAGCAAGGATACTAAACGAACTAGTACGTCAAACCGGAGAAAAGCCCCGAAGAACATTGAGGCTTGCATTGTGGTCCGGAGAAGAGCAAGGACTTTATGGGTCTATTAATTATGTTCGGAGACATTTTGCAGAAACGGAACCTGGGGGCTGGATACCAAAATCCCTAAAACCTGATCAGGAAAAAATATCAGCTTATTACAACCTGGATAACGGTACTGGAAAGATAAGAGGCATTTACCTTCAGGGCAATGAAAAAGTGGCACCAATATTCCGGAAATTTCTTGAGCCTGTCAAAGACATGGATGCAGCAACCATAACGTTGGGAAATACCGGAGGTACTGACCATTTAGCATTTGACGGCGTTGGAATACCAGGTTTTCAGTTTATTCAGGAGCCTATGGCCTATTCAACTAAAACCCATCATTCCAATATGGATAACTGGGATCACCTCGTCGCGGAAGACCTTAAGCAAGCTGCTACCGTCATAGCACTTATGGTTTGGCAAACAGCACAACAAGAAGAAAAGCTTCCCCGAAAACCATTAACGCTTGAGGAAGGTAAAAACTAATATAATCACTTGAGGCTGTAAACTACAATCGCTTATTACTACTTTATTAAGCTTTCTTTTACGCTGACAATTTCACCATTTTCATTAAAGATGACTTCAGCTTTGATGTTGAAATTCAATGGTATACCGTCCGTTCTTAAAAGTTCATATTCAATTTCTGAAGTGGTTAATATATGATTGTTGTCTTCAGGAAATTGTTTGTATGCATCATAATTGAAGTTGTAAAATTCAGCGGAGTGATTTTGGAAAAATTGTATATGCTGTTGCAATATATCTTCCCTGGGTACATTTTTTTCTAATTTATATGTCCATAATACAGGCGCATACATATCTCTAACAACTTGCCAGTTATTTTCCAAAACTGCTCTATAATAGGCTTCTACCTTTTCAAAATATGCAGTAAAATCGTTTCCTGTAGGATTGCCTTCCCGAATAAAATTGATTGCCCATTCGGGTGGAGTAACTACTTGATCATTTTCGCCCAGATTAACGAGAGACAGTGCAAAATTTAAATTTGCCTCTCCAATGGTTGAAGTAGTAATTCCTATCACTTCGCCCATCGCATTGAATAGTGGCCCTCCACTGCTACCCGGCGCTATTTCTGCCGTAAGCTGTATCAAATGTCTGTTGGGTCGTAGCGCGGAAATAATACCCGTTGATAATGTAAAACTTAGGCCTTGAGGATTACCGATGGTAAAACAATGATCTCCAGTCTGAGGAGTCTCTGTGGCGATGGACAGTGGGCGATGATGGCTATCAGGTATTCGGAATACAATAAAATCCTGTATGGAATCCTGATATAAAACTTTACCCAAAGGATACTTTTGTCCCTCAGAATCAATAAGTACAAATTCCTCCATACCACGAAATACATGATGATTGCTAATGGCAAGTCCGTTTTCTCCTATTACAAAAGCAGTACCCTGACTATAAGAACTACCAGAAGCACCCACGACATATAATACGGATTGCTTTAAAGTTTCATATTTATCCTGGAGGCCTTCAATCGGTGAGTGTACTGCCGTGTTTTGCAAACCTTTCAAAACATTGCTCAAGCTATCAACTAGCGTCTGCAGTTTTTGAGTAACCTTATCTGCTGAATTTTCCGCTTTGTGCTGGCAAGATAATAAGCTCATCATAGCAACAAAAGAAAAAACTAACCCTGACATCCTGAAATTGAAGAAAAACACATTCCGCTTACTGAAAAAAGTAGTTATCATAATTTTATGCTTTACTTGTAGTGAATTAAAATCTACCAACCTAACAAACGCGCATTGATAGGCTTATATGCGACATCAGTTTCGGTTCTGAAACCCCAAAGCTCTTTCTGATAATTTTCATCCATTAAGGCAACGGCCATCAGCTTAAATTTGCGGGGGTCTGTCACGACTTGACCATTGTTGGGTTTAGCCACCCTCGTTGCAAAACTTATCACAACCCCTTGCATATCAGCAAATTCGTAACTACATATCATGAAAAAATAATCATCATCCTGCATACCGTCAACTTTAATATGTCTAAAACCTTTACTGCCCAGTGCATTGTAAATATCTTGCAATGAGGTTTGATCAAAAATAAAATTAGTATATAAAGGCCTGCGATCCAATTTTCTTCCGGACCAGTTATTTTCCATGTATACCACCCGCTCCGAGGACGTGGTCACGTGAAATGGGTTACCGTTGCCTGTCCTGTATTTTACCATAAATGAACCCGCCTCTAACTCTTCATAAGCTTCCACTGGCAAATGCACGTCGCGCTTATTCCAGAATTCGTCCCCAACAGCCAATCCCTGCATAGTAGGTTTCTGTCCGAATGCAAAAATCACAGGAAAAAGGAATACATAAATCAAACATGTTTTTTTCATAGCTACCTTTTATTTATAATAAAAAATCTAATCGTAATCTTTTTTTAATTATGCCATTTAAATACAAATTATGTTATTTTATGATAATAAAATTTGAAAATTATTATTGGATGTAATTTATATCGAATAATGCAATGTATTTGCACTATTATATATTAATATTATATAATACGGACAAATCTTTCATCATTTTGTAGTTTTTAACTTTTATGATTTTGAAATATTTCTCAACGTCGAATATGCTGCAGCGTCAAGTTAGGGTTGCCCATGTAGGCCATATCATAGGATTTAAAACATGGGACTTTTACTATATTATATCTTTTATTTTTAGAACAATACATTTTCATGAGACATGTACCTGTTGCCGGTGAACTGATAATTCCATACGATTTGTCTTTGTATTTTGGATGAACATCTTCTTTTTCTATATAATCGCCCTTGACTATATTTTCATGGAATGCATGACTCAGGGATTTTCCTTCAAAAAACATATGGAGAAAACTAACAACAGTATCATCATAATTCGTAGCATAATATCCTGATGCGCCTATGTCAAGGTGCGTGGTGCCATAATGGAGTATCCTTCTCCTGGCTTCAGGAAATCCAATATCACTTATATCTGTTTCAGATGCTCCCGCAGCATAGCATGCAGATTTGTATATGACCAATGGATTTTTAGTAAACTGGAATTCGTTTTTTAATTGATCAGAAGAAATCATTTTGTCAATACAAAGCATTCCGGGAACATATTTTTTTTCAACCGGCGACCCATGTCCACTGTATACAAAAAAATTGCACTCCCTGGCCAGACTGTCTATATCTTTCCATCGCGCATTTTTGTCATAAAATGTATAAACCTTTACCCCTCTCTGCGTAAAAAATCGAGCTACACTTTTCATTTGTGTAATGTAGCCAGTAGTTTTGTTTTCTACATGTCCTACAACCAGTACAGCGGTAAGTTGAGTAGTGTCTCTTTCTTGACATATTACAACGGTAGCTTGCCCAAAAATTAAAGGAAATAATAGCGAAATCAGGTGTAGTTTTATCATAATAATAGTTTTTAAACGTGATAATAGTAGATTCCTGATAACGCAAATCAAAATATGTTTATTGCCATGCAACAGCGTTTAACTTAATGTTTAGCCATCATTTTAATACATTACTATTGTCATGAAAAGCCATGAAGATTTCAATTACTTGAAAGTACTTATTAGCCGGACAAGATATTTGGCTACAGGTAGGTATACATGCAATGCAATAAAAGGTGTTTTACTTTGTAAAAAGGCTCAACCTACGCACAGTGCTATTTTTGATGATAAAAACCCTAGAGATAACGGTCGACACCCATTCGCAACCTTTCGGCTATTTTGCTTCGAAGCCATTCCGGACTTACTACTTCAAGTTCTTCACCCAGCGATAGCAATACAGATTCCAATTCGTAGTTGGCTATAATTTCCAGGGTAAAGGTTGCCTGACCATTAACATTTCCGATATATTTTTGAGAGTGATGCAATGGTTTTGTCCTGAGATAGTCTTTAAGTTTTCCAAAAGTACGCAATACTACTACTTCCTTAGGTTTGTCGTTATGCATACTGACACCAATAATATCGCGATCCCAGGTGAAAGGATCGAAGTTTGGATCTTCAAAATAAGGTTTTACCGATTCTACTACCTCCCGGATTCTATCCAGGGCAATAGTACTTTGTCCTTCATGATGATGGTGATATCCAATAGCAAACCATCGGTTGTTGTATTCCTTAAGCAGATAGGGACTAAAAGTAAATGTCATCATTTCCTTCCCAAAAGGTTGATAGTCCAATTTTAAGGCTTTCTTTTCCCGAATGCGTTGATAAATATAACCTACCCATTGCTGCCCCGCTTCATTCAGTGAATGCTGGTACAAAATGGCCGGTTTTTCAGATCGCGATCTACTGATATTATATGTCTCCTCGAGTCTACTAATCACATTGTCTATACCTCTGAATTGTTCATTGCCGCTGATAGACCTTAGCGTCCCAAGGACATCTTTAAGTACATCAATATCTCTTTTACTAATAGAAATATTGAAAACCGAATATCCCGAAGTAGTATAATAATAGCCATCTATATGATCATAAGCAATTGGGGCGTTAAAGCCGTTGATATCATCCTTCATAAACTGTAAATCGTACATTAGCGTTCGCCTGCTAATATTGGTCTCTTTTCCAGTATATAGAGCAATAGCCTCATTACAAGCCTGCATCAAGTCTGTCAAGTGATATACTCCAGCAGAACGAATACATTGATCTATGGTCCGGTATCTAATTAATGCATGGGTGTTGGTAGGCATAACAAAATTGATTTAGTGCAAATACACTGCACTAAAATAATACTTATTTTTCATAAAATGACTACTTAAACTATCCATTTTATTGATTATAACTTTAAAATTCGCAAAGAAGCTAAAAATAAAATTACTTTGCTTATATATTTAAATTATAGCGTCTCTTTAGGCTCAAAATCATATCTTTAAAACTAATATAGTTTTGTCAAAGTTGATGTAAAATTATCCTAATTTTAAGGAGTCTGATGTTAATATTTTTGAATAATCAGGATTTTTTTAATCACTTTTTTAATTTGCTAAATAAAATTATTGATTTGTAAAACGACAAAATGGATCTTAAACCCGAAATCAGGATACTCATAGTTGGTTGTGGCAATATGGGTGCTTCCCATGCTGTTGCGCTACAGTCCATAGATCGAATAAGTATTTGTGGACTTGTTTCTACAGGAGCAAGTAAAAATGCACTACAACAACGATTGGGAAGAACATATCCACTGTATGACAATTATGAAGAGGCACTTAAAGTTACCCGTCCTGATGCTGTTGTTATAGCTACCTATCCGGATACCCATGAACAATTTGCGATAAAAGCTTTTGACTCTGGTTGTCATGTTTTCATGGAAAAACCAATCGCGGATACATATCAGGGCGCATTAAAGGTATTAGAAGCTGCTCAAAAATCAGGTAAAAAATTAGTCATAGGGTATATATTAAGGTACCACCCTTCGTGGATGAAGTTTGTT
>JAUMBJ010000134.1:0-2301 GCA_032115755.1 Saprospiraceae bacterium | reverse complement strand
GGTCAAATGCAGGGGCATCCTAATCCTCCTTGTGTTCTAATGGCTTGAATTGTTTTTCAATTGAGTTTTTTACGGCTTCAGGCAATACTTTACCCATAAGCTTGGAAAATCCTACACTACCTTGAACGATCCATCTGGAAAGCATGTTGGATTTAAATTTCTCGTCTGTCTCCTCCTGGTGTCCAAGGGAAACTTCCGTATCGATAACAGTCTTAGATTTTTTCGAAAACCATAAAGTAAGTACCATGATGAGACCCGCAAAAAGTAAATACATATGTGGAGCCTGGATAGGGAATTTTAAACCTATCATATTATATTCTGCGGGAGATATTGAAGCTCCAGTACTTAAGGCCGCCTGGTATAGCTCATATGATTGCCATCCTGCCAATGGTACGCCAATGAAATTAACCAGGTCATTTCCCGCAAATGCCATAGCCATACTGAATGTACCCGCAAAAACGACAACTTTTAATATAGAAATTTTTAATGCTTGCAATATTGCAAAAATTAAAATCCAGAAAAAAAATAACCCGCATATAAACACTATAGAGTTTTCCTGAATAAAAGAACTGATTTCTTTAATTTTTTTAATTCCAAAAAATATGGAATATACTTCATTTCCTTCCTTATCAACTGATTTCTTAAACTCCATATTCGTTCCATCTGGAGCTTTAACATTAACTACTTCTCCAAAATCACCAGTTATTTCTGCTGTAGGATTGGTTGACTTTATATAGGAAATTAATTCGGTTTTTGTAAGTTCTTCTTTGGAATAAGTAGATTTCAAGCCTTTAAAAACCAGATAATACGACATGGCAAGCATAGCTAAAGATGCCCAAATCACACCAACGACCTTCATTTTATTAGTATATTGGAAACTAAAAAGAAGTCTTGAAAAAAACATGACTACTGCTCCAGTACTGAATGCCAATACAATAGACAATACTATACTGGATACTATGGTAGAAGTTTTTTTCCAATTGAGATAACCCGTGATGCCATCTTCGGGGCTATGGGTATTGAAAAGCCAATTCATAGGCTCCCCATTAGCAAGTATTTTAAAAGAGGCCACCACAATGGCAGCTCCCAATAATTCAAAAATGATAGATACCGTTGTTGAGGTTGGCAATCCAAGCGTATTGAAAGCATCCAATAATATGATGTCTGTCAACATGACCGCCAGAAAAATAATCATGACATCTTCGAGTGTAAACAGTTCCGGGTTAAAAATCCCTTCCCTGGCAATCTCCATCATACCTGCGGATGAAAGTGCACCTACAAATACACCAATGGATGCTACCCACATGATGGTGCGAAATTTCGCTACCTTAGAGCCAATGGCAGAATTTAAAAAATTTACAGCATCATTGCCGACACCAACCATCAAATCCCCGACCGCCAGCACAGCCAGTATAATTACTCCAAGGAGTATAAAGGTTTCCATAAATTTTGGTTTTATTATCCTTCGTTAGGAGGTCGAAAGTTAATTATATTAAAGCAATTATCAATATTAAATTAATATTAACGATTTCACAATATTTGGTAAATAAATCTTTTCCACAAATTTTTCACGTTAAAAATTTTGTTTTTACTTTAACTGCATAATATGTTGAACCAATTGTAATGAAAAGCGTTTTAATCAAATAATTAAAATAAAATACGCTATGGCTCTTCAAATTGGCGATAAGGCTCCTGACTTTACACTTATAGCTACAGATAGATCTGAATTTAAATTGTCAGACAATATGCACAAAAATACGGTCATTTTGTTTTTCCCATTAGCTTTTACCAGCGGTTGCATAAATGAGCTATGTACAGTAAGGGATTCGTATAGTGATTATAATGACTTGGATGCTCAGGTTATCGCTATTTCAGTAGATGCACACCCAACGTTAGCAAAATTCAAGGAGGAGCAGCAGTATAACTTTACTTTATTGTCCGATTTTAATAAGCAGGCTTCCACAGATTATCAGGCTATTTATGATGTTTTTGGTCCTGGTTATAAAGGTGTGGCCAAGAGATCTGCTTTCGTAGTGGATAAAAATGGAACGATCCGATATGCAGAAGTATTGGAAAATGCTGGCGATTTACCTAATTTCGACGCAATAAAAGCATGTCTTAGGCTTTTGTAAATGTATACTTATGCTTTTGACGTATATGAACGAAACTCCGAATTTTGATGAACAGGTAGATGTGCTTACAGAAAATGTAGCTTCTACAGGACTGGAATCAAGCCTTGTCGTTTATAATGATGATCACAATACCTTTGATTGGGTAATTCAGTGTTTCATGGAAGTCTGC
>JAUMBJ010000133.1:3481-3826 GCA_032115755.1 Saprospiraceae bacterium | reverse complement strand
TCATTAAAATCAATAATATGCTATCCAAGGGTTTAAATTTAAGTGAACACTTTAGAAATGGATACAAAGTATTATATATAGTTCACTAGTGGATAATTTATTTCATAAACATAATTTAGCATTATTACATCCGTAAAAGTAACTATAACTATACTGAGATTATTGAAAGAAAATATTGAAAATCTTATTCCTCATACAGCCTAAAATTTGCACGGTATGAATATGAATTTTCTTTTATGTTAAAGATTTTTTGCTTGGGCGAGAACAAATTTTTTCCGCTGGAACAGCGCTTAAAGAACAAGATGGTTATCCTAAAAGTATTTCATTAATATTTTTTTCAATAGT
>JAUMBJ010000133.1:0-3471 GCA_032115755.1 Saprospiraceae bacterium | reverse complement strand
TCATTTGCATCTTGGCCAAAAGGATCTTCAATTTCTTCTGCGAGCAGTTCGATGCTGCCAAAGGCATAAAAAACAATGGAAACTATAGGCATTGCCCAGTACCCAAACTCTCTGGCAAAACCGATTGGCATCGTAAATACGTAAATGAAAATTATTTTTTTGAGATATAGGCTATATGAATAGGGTATAGGTGTTTTTTTGATACGTTCACAAATACCAACGGTATCTGTGAATGATTTTAACTCCTCATTTAAATAAAGCAGTTGCTCTGACGTGATTTTTTTGTTTAGAAGTAGTTCGTTAATTTCGATGTGCAACGCCCTCGCTACCTTATTGGGCAAATGATTTGAATGACTATACCAATCTGTATTGTAATTGCCTGTAGCGATTAGTTTTTCAGGTGCAAAAATATCACGAAGATGATCTTTAGTGGCAATTGCATAGTTAGAAATCAGATAAGCAAATAATTTTTTCTCTTCAAATGATAAGGGTAGAACGGATAATTTTAGAGCAAGATTTCTGGAGTTATTAACCAACCCACCCCATGCTTTTCGACCTTCCCACCATCTGTCATATGCTGTGTTGGTTCGGAACACTAGGAATAGTGATAAAACTAATCCTACAAGCGAATGAACGACGGTAGTATTTTTAAATGTAGCATGAAATACTTCGTTTTCAATGTAAGCGACAAAACCTGTAAAGAAAGCTATACCTAAAATACCGGGAAGCATTTGACGAAATGTATCACTTTTGTGAAAAGCGAAAATGAGTTTCCACCAGTCTTTTGGGTTGTAGGTAATCATAATGTAGTTATGATTTAATTTCCTCTCCTTCCATTTTACTGACAGCAACTGTCGCAATGGCATTTCCTACTACATTGGTGGCTGTTCTACCCATATCCAAAAACTGATCTATCGGTAATAAAATGGCAAGGCCAATTTCAGGAATACCAAAGCCTGCAATGGTAGCGGCGATTACCACCAGAGAGGCTCTGGGTACTGCTGCAATACCTTTACTCGTCACCATTAGGACCAATAGCATGGTCAATTGCTGACCAATAGTCAGATCTATGCCATAAGCCTGTGCTATCAGCAAGGATCCAAATGTCATATACATCATGCTTCCGTCCAGATTAAAGGAATATCCCAGTGGGAGGACGAAGCTGGTGATTTTATCTTTTATACCAAATCTATCAAGCTGATTGAGTAACTTGGGATAGGCAGATTCAGAACTTGCTGTAGCAAAAGCCAGGATGATAGGTTCTTTGATATGGGTAAGCAGGCTCCATACCCGTTGCTTTAAAAAGGCATAGCCAAATCCCAGCAGAACAGCCCATAATATCAGTAATGCAAAATAGAAAAGTAGTATTAATTTACCATATTGTACCATGATACCCAGTCCTTTTTCTGCGATAACGATGGATATGGCACTGAATACAGCGATGGGAGCTACCCACATGATCATGTTGGTGAGTTTCAGCATTACATGGGCTAAAGCATCCATCGCCCAGATGATAGGTTTTCCTTTTTTGCCAATAGCAGCAGTAGCCAGTCCAAATAATACAGAAAATACGACAATTTGCAATACCATTTTATGACTTGATAATGCGACAAATATATTTTCAGGGACAAGTTGTTCAATAAAATGGTCCAAGGTAAAAGAATCTGTTTTTGGAATATTAGCCACAGCCTCTGCGGAAATTTGGTTGGCAAAGTCAAGTCCTGGTTTAAAAAGATTAACTATAACAAGCCCCAATGAAAGTGACATCAGACTAGCAAAAATAAACCAACCTATAGTTTTGGCACTCATTCTGCCAATAGCTGATGCATCCCCAATTCCAGCTACCCCAACGACAAGCGTGCTTAATACCAGGGGGCCAATAATCAATTTAATGAATTTCAGAAATATAATGTTTCCGTATTTGGCAATATTGATATAAGCCTGAGTGATGCCAGGTTCTTGCATAAAGTAAATGATGGCACCGGCGGCAATTCCTGCTATCAAGCCGATAAAAATCCATAAAGCCAATGAATTCTTTTGTGATGACATATCGAAGTAAATTGATTAGACACTAAAATAAAGGTTAAAAACTTTTGTGCAAAGTAAAGATATGCATAACAACCACAATTTTGTTATTGCGATTGATTAAGTTTTTACAGAATGGAAAAACATATTTAGGGAAGTTCATGCGGTGACGCATTCGTTGGCTCTGGTGGGCTGCTCTCATGTTCTTCTTTAGGCACAGGATTTTTAAAAAAACGACGATGAAACAGTAAAATACTAACTACGCCGACAAAAATCGAAGAATCAGCTACGTTAAAAACTGGTCTGAAAAATTCGAAGTGATCATCTCCAACCATAGGAACCCACTCCGGCCAATAAAAGTCAAAGAGCGGAAAGTAAAACATGTCAACGACTTTTCCAGTCAAAAATTTACCGTACCCTCCGCCTTCAGGAAACATGGTTGCGAGTCCGCCATGGAAGTATGATTCTGAAAAAATTAATCCATAAAACATACTGTCCAAAATATTGCCTATGGCTCCCGCAATAATGAGCGAAAAACAACTCATCAGACCAAGTGATTCTCCGGATTTGTAAAGAGTCCTTAAAATATAAAAAAGAAATCCAACCATCAAAATACGGAAAATACTTAGCGCATATTTTCCGGTTTCTCCTCCATAAGATATTCCAAAGGCCATACCTTCATTTTCGATAAAATGAATTTTTGCCCACGAGAGGCCTAAGATGTCAAAACCATCGCCATATAAGATATGTGTTTTTACCCAAATTTTGGAAAGTTGATCAATAGCCAAAATAGATAGAATGATAAGTATAAGAATTGATTTTTTACCCACAAATTGTATTTTTATCTTTACATACAAAAGTATTAATAATCTGATAAAGTATCTAAGTATATTTTTTATTTACTATTTTGATATTTTTTTTAAATTTTTTGAGTACAAATTAAAAATATGAATCTTATAAAGATATTAAATAACCTTAAAAATTTAAGTTATGAAAATTAGTGTTTTGAAATGGCAAACCTTATGGTTACTTTTCTTAGGAGCAGTTATGATTTCCTGTAACAAGGAAGAGACAATTTCCGAAAATGAGCTAGACGAATTTACAGAAGAAACAGTCTTCAGAATCCAGGAGTCCGGCAATATGGGTCGATTTGGCTGTTATGAGCTTGTATTTGATATTACTTTGGTATTTCCTGACGGTAGTGAAGTAGTTGTTGCGGATTATGATGAGATGAAAGACGCACTGAAAGCCTGGAAAAGGGAGAATCCCCGGTCAAGAGTATTACCAACTATTAAATTCCCATACGAAGTGGTATCTGAAGAAGGTGAAGTTATTGTGGTGGAAAATAGGGAAGATCAGTTGGAACTGAGAAGAGGATGTTTGAAAAAATTCTTTGAAAATCACGGACCTAAGGGCCACAATGGAAGACCTGAATCATGTTTTAAA
>JAUMBJ010000132.1:0-14089 GCA_032115755.1 Saprospiraceae bacterium | reverse complement strand
CTTGGCGTTTAGCGTTCTTGGTCACTATATTTCTTCGGGAAATGCGGTAATTGGGCTTGATTTTACATATATGTTTGGTGATGAGGTAAAAGAAGATGTTGTTGCTCCAATAAGGTCCAAGGAAGGATTTTTTCTGGGGGATAATAACCTTGCAGTTGATTTGTTTTTAAGACAGCGGGGATTTACGATGACTGGTCAGGGAGGCTATCTTTTTCCAATGAGCAAGAAGTCAAGAACAGGAGTTATGGTGTTGATAGGCGCAGGGGTTTTACAGCATCAGGTAAGGATTCTGGATGATCAGGATGCTGTGGCTCAATTGCGGGGAAATTTACGCAAAGGATATGACAGGCTTACCCGCGGATTTACGTTAACTCAGGACATCATGTATACACATCTCAGTGCCAATCACAGAATAAATCTAAAAGTTGGTTTGACTTGTTTTCAAGGCTGGACTGATGAAGTGAGGGCTGTTAATTTTGATACAGGAATGCCTACTATATCATCACGCCTGGATATGGGTTTTGGTGTTAAGGCAGTCTGGCTGCTGCCATTTTACATTAGCGCAAAGGAACGCGTTTATTACTAATATACAATTTTCCCGCCTTGATTTTTATTTATCAGATTTTAGTACATCTAATTAATAGATTGCTTCCCTTGGTAGGTCTCTGGTCTCCAAAAATTAGGGAAATGTTAGATGGTCGAAAAAAATCAGTTTCTGAAATCGCCATATTTTTTAGTAATGTAGGTTTGGGAAAGCGCATTTGGATGCATTGCGCTTCTCTGGGGGAATTTGAACAGGGAAAACCAGTACTTGAAGCTATAAAGCAGCAATATCCGAATGCTATCATCCTTCTTACTTTTTTCTCACCCTCTGGCTATCGGGTACGTAAAAACTGGAGTGGAGCAGATCTTGTTTGTTATTTGCCGGGAGATACACGTAAAGAAGTAAGTTATTGGATTTCAGTCGTAAAGCCTGAGTTGTTTATTTTAGTAAAATATGAATTTTGGTGGATCTTATTGGAAACATTGCATCAAAAGGGCATTAGGACAATACTCATTTCAGGTAGTTTTAGTAAAAAGCATTATATTTTTATGCCTGCGATGAATTCATTCCGGAAAATCCTAAAATCTATGAACCATATATTTCTCCAGGATGAATCTTCGGCCGATTTGCTCAGAAAGTTCGGTATTAATCATATAACGGTGAGCGGAGACAACCGAGTGGATAGTGTTCTGCAAAATAAAGAAGTGACTTACGATCCTGAGTGGTTGACAGTTTCTAGACAAAAATATAACAAAGCAATTGTATATGGCAGCGTATGGGAACAAGATTTACCTGCCATCCTGCCAGTAGTAAAACATCGCATTCACGATATACATATTATAGCGCCCCATGATATAAGTCCTGAAAATATAGCTTTTTGGCAGGAATCACTTAATGAATTAACTGGTCGCGTATCTCATGAAAGTAGTCCCCGGCGAATCTGGATAGTAGATGTTATTGGTCAGTTGAAATATATCTACAGATTTGCAAATGCGGCCTATATTGGCGGTGGATTTGGATCCGGGCTCCACAATACACTTGAACCGGCGGTTTATGAAATTCCGCTGTTTTTTGGACCTAAATATGATAAATTTGTCGAGTCCAAAATTATGGTAGAGCAGGGTACGGCATTTGCTGTTAAAACAGGCAAGGAATTTGAAGATAAACTGTCTGAGATATTGGATAACCAGGAAATAATAAAAAATATACGTTACAAGCATCGTCAATATTTTAATTTAAATGCTGGTGCAACCTCTGATGTTATGAACTATATAGTATTGAATATTTTTAGCAATGCGTAAAGAAAATAGCGCTCATTTACATGATTTTTCAGGAGTGCATGTTCTTGTTATAGGAGATGTAATGATAGATCAGTACTTGCATGGAGTGATAGAAAGGATATCGCCTGAGGCTCCTGTCCCTGTAGTAATGCAGCGGCATTTAGAAAATAGGCTGGGGGGTGGCGCCAATGTGGCGTTGAACTTGAAGGCAATGGGTGCCAGGGTTTCATTAGTAGGTATGACTGGTGATGATGAAGAGGCAATTATTTTCAGACAACTATTGCAGGATTCACATATAAATTTTGATTATCTCCTGACATTTTCTGGTCGAACTACTACGCTAAAAACCAGAATAATGGCTCAAGGTCAGCATGTCCTGCGAATTGACAGAGAGCAGATTTCTTACTTAAATCCATCAGAACTGGAATCTGCAAAAGCTGTTGTTACAAATCTGATGGAGACGAATCCCCCTGATGTGATTATTTTACAAGATTATAATAAGGGGTTTTTACATCCTGCCCTGATCCAAAAGGTCATTGAAATGGCGACAGCCATGAACATCCCTACGGTAGTTGATCCCAAAAAATGGCACTTCGATGCTTATAAAGGTTGTACAGTCTTTAAACCTAACAGAAAAGAAATTTCAGAATATCTTAATAGAAATATAAATGGTCTCGACGCACTGGTGGATGCACATAAAAGTCTTGCACAAATATTGCAACACAGTGCCAGCTTTATTACCCTTGGAAAAGACGGGATTTTTGTGGCCGAAGGTAATCATGCAGAAATAATGCCTGCTAAACTTAAACAAATTGTGGATGTTTGTGGCGCAGGAGATACTGTGCTCTCAATTCTAGCATTGTATCTGGTCAAAAAAATGTCGTATTATGACATAGCCCGTTTGGCTAATACTGCAGGAGCGCAGGTTTGTTCAAAGCCGGGTGTAGCTTCCTTAAACAAAGAAGCTTTTCTTCAAGAAATTGAAACTGAATAAACTAATTTTTAAAATAAATTTGTGTATTTCTTTAAATAATCCCATAAACCAGAATCTTTTCAATATAGGAATTAAATTCTGTTTATTTATATTTTTGTAAAATTTTATTTAAATCGGGAATTTATTTTAATTTCATTTTAGAATAATATAATTTCCTTTAAGATATTGCTATTTTGGGATAACTGACGCCTATAGGGCGTGACAATAAAATTGTAGCTTTCCTAAAGCACATGATGTTGTTTTTTTTTATATTTTTACCATTTATTAAAGGTAAATTGTATCTATAAACCAAATTCAAAAAATTTATTATGAGGAACGTTTTTACAAAACATTTTTTGATGTTCGGATGCTTTGTCCTTGGACTTGTTGGTCTTCAGGCTCAGAATTTGAACACACTTACAATTAACAACCCCTCTGGAATTGCCGGAGATTATCAAATTTTGAGAGCAACCTGGGGAAGTCAGGCGAACACATCGGTTACTGCAGATATGGTTTTTGCAGCGGACGCTGTAGCACCTGCAAATGATGGTTGTACAGCACTTACCAACAATGCATCTGGTAAAATTGTACTTGTAGAGCGAGGTGTTTGTGCATTCGATGTTAAGGCGAAAGTAGCGCAGGATGCTGGAGCTATTGCTGTTATTATCTGTAACAACGTTGCTGCTCCAGAACCATTGTTCCTTATGGCAGCTGGAAACGTAGCTGCTCAGGTAAATATACCTTCATTCGTCGCTTCGAAGGAGACTTGTGACAAAATCAGAGTTGACGTCACAGCAGGCGGAGTAAATGGAAGTATCAGCAATACCTGTAAGAAGCCAGAATATGGTCCAAATGCGGTTTGGGGGAATAAGCCTGGTGAAGGAGATTTTTCCAATGGTTTTACAGGCTGGACAGTTGATAAAGGCTGGGAATACAATGCAGACGGTATTGTAAGAAGAGGTGCCTATATCGGATCAGGCAGATACATTGGTTCTGCTACAGCATGTAATGGTATGGCAGAATTTAATTCAGATCACCTTGATAATAAGAGCGTTGCCGGTGCATTTGGAACTGGTGATTGCCCTGCGCCATGTACAGGTTACCTGCTCTCTCCTGAGATCGTATTTGAAAAACCACTAGATGGCTTAACTATTGAGTTTACTCAAAATTTAAGAATGTTCCAGAGTCAGCACTATATTATGGTGAGCACAGATAATGGTGAAACATTTAGAGATACTGTCAGAATTAATGCTCAATATCCTGTAAATAGTAACCATATTTCCGAAAGAGTAAGAGTTGCGTTTACTGGATTTGGTGGTGTTACAAAATTGAGGTTTAAATTTGAAAATATCGGAAATTACTATTACTGGGGTGTGGATGATATCGTGCTTTATAATGAAAATTATGTAGATCTTCAGGTAAACAGAGACTGGTATTCTGTAGCTCCTACCTACAAAATGCCTGCCTCACAGGTATCAGAAATTCCTTTTATGGCTGACGTAGCCAATCTAGGAAATGCCGATGCAAAAAATGTAAACTTAAAAATGAGTGTAACGGGGCCTGGTGGTAATAAAGATTATACCATAAATTATGGAGATATTCCAGCTGCATCTTTGGTAGAAAACAGACCATTTCCGCAGCTTTATACACCACCTGCAGTTGCAGGAAAGTATACTGCTGAGTATTTTATTTCCGGAAACGGAGAAGCTGATGGAGCCAACAACAGAGCAGGGTTTGACTTCTTCGTTACAGATAAAACCTTTGCTTCTTTAGATACAGAGAAGGACTTTGGAAGTGCCTACATGCAATTCTATGCAGCTCCTTGGTTATCAATTCCTGATTCCAAGTATTATACTATTTCCAATATTTATTATGTGCCTAAAGGAAATGGCTACACAGTTACCAATGTAAGGTTTGGTCTTGCAAATACGAACTTTGCTGATGTAGAAGGTCGTGCTATTAGACTAGATCTTTTCGAGTGGGTTGACCTTGATGGCGACGATGTTGCTCAGCCAAATGAAAGACAAAGAGTTGGAACTAACTTCGTATTTATTGATGAAACAATTACAGATTTAAGAAATATTGAAGTTCCACTTTGGGCGTCAGACGAAGATGGTTTCCCTGATGAAGGAAACAGAGTTAAATTGAAAGATAAGACTACTTATCTAATGGCAGCAAGTTCTTCGCCAAACTCTGATAACGACCCAAGAATGGATTTGTTAGGATTTACACCAAGAGCTTTGGATAACTACAACAGAAGTATAGGTGCGCACAGAGCAACAAATTTTGCCCTTGATACCGTCATTAATCTTGGTTTACTGCAAGGTCCAAGAGCTAGTGGATCACTTCACGGTTGGGAAAACACTGCAGGTCCTTCTATAGAGGATATCGATAATAGATTGTTAAGATTTATCTTTAATGGTGCCCTATACACTAAGGCATATATAGAAATGGATGTAGCTCTTGCCAGCAGTACGGAAGAAAATCAGCTTACAAATGTTGAAGTTAAGACTTTCCCTAATCCAGCAACAAGAGATCTTTTTGTAGATATGTCATTAGATAAAGTTTCCAGCACAGTTACTGTAAACATGTTTGATATGGAAGGTAAACTTGCTTTATCAAGAACATTCAATAATGTACAGGATGATAGATTAAGAATTGATCTTTCCAATGTTGCCAATGGTGCTTACACGGTAAACATCACGACAATAGAAGGTCAAACGACAAGAAAAGTAGTTGTTCAGAAGTAATATTCTGATGCTATAAATATAAAAAGGGAGATGCTTGCATCTCCCTTTTTATGTAGTATTAACTCCTCTTTTAAGCAACTTCAAGTGCTATTTTAATCATGTCTTTGTACGAATGTTCCCTTTCTTGAGGGGTGGCCGCTTTACCTGTTACAATATTGTCACTCACGGTAAGCAATGATAATGCCCTTGCCCCCATCTTTTTTGCAATGGTGTACAAAATTTGACTTTCCATTTCAACACAAATAATTCCATTTGACACCCATTTATCCCATCTTTGTGGGCCGTCATCATAAAATGAGTCAGTACTGAAAATATCCCCCTGGACCGTAGAAATGTTTAATTCTTTTGCTTTTTGAAAAGCATTTACTAAAAGTTCGAAGTTGGCAGAGGCTGCATAATGCCCTTCTTGAAATTTAATCATATTTGCGCTGCTATCACCAGATGCACTTACGGCTAGGATAACTTGCCCAAGTTGTAAATGTGGCACTAATGCGCCACATGTGCCTACTCGTATAATTTGTTTTACGCCGTAATCAGCTATGAGTTCGTGTGCATAAATAGCTATACTGCCCATACCCATACCTGACCCCTGAACTGATATTTTTCTGCCATGGTACGTGCCGGTGTACCCAAACATATTACGTACTCTATTATAGCAAATAGGATTTTCAAGATAGGTTTCTGCAATAAATTTAGCCCTCAAAGGATCTCCTGGCATTAATACCGTATCTGCTATTTCTCCTTGTTTTGCTTCAATGTGGAATGTACTCATGATTAAATTTTTAAGCTCCGTAAGGAATCCATATATTTTTTATTTGTGAAGCCTGTCTTAGGAAATATTCCCCGCAGGCTGTGTTGTTATCCATCCAATTTCTGGACTTGCCTTCACTCACCCAGGTTCTTTTTAGATTTTCAGCAGCTTGATGCTCTACATCTTTGCATAAATCCTTGTCAGCAAAGCACCACAAGCCATCAACATCATAGTGTTTTGCAAGTTCTATCGTCAATTCTTTTTTTATCCCAGTGACAATGTTGATAGTTCCATCGGGGACATCTGATGTATCCAGGATTTGATACATTTCATGAATCAGAGACGGATTTGATGCTGAGGGCACTACAACAATGTTGTTTCCCATGCAAATAGCAGGAAGCACTAGGGACCACATGGATAGCCATGCATCTTCTTCGGGACAAATAATTCCAAGTACTCCGATCTTTTCTGGCATAGCAAGCGTAACATAGCGTGTCAGTGTATGATGAACATTGCCATCATATTTATCAGCCCATGCGGCATAATAGAATATTCTTTCTAATGTCTTCTCAAATTCAATTTCTGCTTCTGAAATTGGTTTTGAGGAGTTGATCGAGATTTTGTTACATATTTCTGTTTTTCTATGTTGAATATTTTCTGCAATATAGAAAAGGATTTGTGCCCTTACATGTCCATTCATTTGGGCCCATGTTGTTGCTGAATGTGCAGCCTCTACCGCGTTTCTGATGTCTTTTCTGTTTCCCTTTGGTATTTCACCGACATGAATTCCCTGAGGATTTGATATAGCCATAGAATATCCTGAATCGCTTCTGACTTGCTTCCCACCTATGTATAATTTTATGGTGCTATCTATGGTGTCTTTTGCATAAACCTCCGCTTGTTGAACAATATCATTGGAAGGAATATTATCTTGATCATCACTCAATTTTGGCTCATGCTTACTTTTAAGATATTCATATAATCCTTCTTTTCCTCCTTCACGACCAAAGCCTGATTCTTTATATCCTCCAAATCCTGATGCTGCGTCAAAGATATTGGTTGAATTGATCCAAATTGTTCCTGCTTTTACTTGCGGTGCAATATCGAGAGCAAGGTTGATATTTTCCGTCCAGATACTTGCTGCTAACCCATATTTTGTGTTATTAGCCAGTTTAACCGCTTCTGTATGACTTCTAAATGTCATCGTTACCAAAACGGGTCCGAATATTTCTTCCTGTGCTATTATGGAAGCCGGAGAGACATTCAAGAACAGGGTAGGGGGATAGTAACATCCTTCAGGAATTTGACCAGTGGTTGGTTGCCAGATGTTGTTTCCTTCTGCTATACCTTTTTTAACAAGGTTATCAATAGTCTGATATTGAATAGTATCTACAATAGCCCCAATATCCATTGTTTTATCCAATGGATTACCAACACGGATGGATTCCATTCGGGTTTTTATTTTAAAATATAATTTTTCAGCAATGCTTTCTTGTACGAGCAAGCGTGAACCGGCACAGCAAACTTGCCCTTGATTAAACCAAATAGCATCTACAATACCTTCGACTGCACTATCCAGATCTGCATCATCAAAAACAATGAATGGAGACTTACCTCCAAGTTCCAATGATAATTTTTTACCTGTTCCAGCTGTTTCGCGGCGTATAAGTTTACCTACCTCAGTGGAACCGGTAAAGGCTATTTTGTTAACTTTAGGATGCTTTACAATGGCTGCACCTGTATTACCATGACCAGTAACAATATTAATAACTCCTGGGGGTAAATTGATGCGCTGGCAAATTTCGGCAAATAACAATGATGTGAGCGGGGTGAATTCTGCTGGTTTTAAAACAACTGTATTTCCCATGGCCAGGGCAGGTGCTATTTTCCATGATAGCATCAAAAGTGGGAAGTTCCACGGAATAATCTGACCAACAACACCTAGAGGCTTGTATCCTGGTAGTTCGTCGGCCATTATTTGTGCCCATCCCGCGTGGTGGTAGAAATGCCTGATAACTAGAGGAATATCAATGTCGCGAGTTTCTCTTAGTGTTTTTCCGTTATCCAGTGACTCGAGAACTGCAAATAAACGTGCTTCTTTTTGAATTTGTCTTGCCAGGGCATATAAATATTTTGCTCTTTGAAATCCGGATAAATTTGACCAGGATTCAAAAGCGTTATATGCTGCTGACACGGCTGCATCAACATCATGTGAGCTTCCTTCTGCAATGTTGGCAAGCATACTGCCGTCAGCTGGATTTCTGTTTTCAAAGTATTTTCCCTCTGATGGACTTTGCCATTGGCCTGCAATGAAGTGTCCAAAGGTACGCTGGTGTTTTTCAAGGAAATTTAATGCTTCCTGCTGACTTTCAGGTGCAGATCCATATGACATGTGTTCAAAAATATTTTTTATTTCCATATGCAATTATTATGACATGGGGTGTCTGTATGATGCAGAGTAAGCACCTGTTATGTAATGTTCGAGTTGCCGTTCAATATCGCCGAGCAAGCTGCTGGCACCAAATCTGAATAAATCTGGCTGAAGCCATTCATTGCCCAGCTCTTCTTTTATAAGAATTAACCAGTTTAATGCATCTTTTGCATTGGCAATACCACCAGCTGGCTTAAATCCAACTTTGAATCCTGTTGATTCATTGAATTCCCTGATACAACGGGTCATCACCAGTCCTACAGGTATTGTTGCATTTACGGGTTCTTTACCTGTTGACGTCTTTATAAAATCAGACCCCGCCATCATAGCTACCATACTCGCTTTAGCCACGATGGATAATGTAGGCAATTCTCCGGTGGCAAGGATGGTTTTCATATGTGCATCACCACAAGCTTGTCTGCAGGATTTGATTTCTTCATACAAGGCTTTCCAGTTGCCATTAATGGCGTGTGCCCGGCTAATAACGATATCTATTTCTGTGGCTCCTGCTTTAACGGAGGCCTCTATTTCTGCTAGCTTTTGATCAAGGGCGATTTGTCCTGCAGGAAATCCAGTTGAAACTGCTGCTACTGGTATATTAGTTCCTTGAAGTGTTTTAAGTGCCGTTTCAATTAAATTGTGGTACACGCATACAGCGCCTGTAGTTATATTTAAATGGCTTACTCCCAAAGCTTCAAGTATGTCGTGTCTGACAGGTGATTTTGCTTTGGTACACAATCTATATACATTGCCTGGCGTATCATCGCCAGAGAGCGTGGTTAGATCGATACAGGTGATAGCTTTTAGCAACCAGGCAGCTTGCCATTCTTTTTTAACTGTTCTCCTGCCGGGTAATGTTGCTGCCCTGCGCTCCACAGCGCTCCGGTTTATTTTAATTTTTTCAATAAGTTCCAGGTCGAGCGGCATGATTTCGTTGCGTATGTGCTTACTTACATTGACATTTTTTCCCTGTATTGACTTACTTTCCATGTTGATAATCGATTTATTTACATGATATGGTCCAGAATTATTTTTCTAGCTTTTGGTGGATTTTGACCAATAACAAAGGCATGCTCTAGTTTATGCACGGCTCCATTTGCCTTTTCCTGGGATGACGAATGTATCCAGGCAAGAACATCTCCTTTTTTAACTATGGATCCCATATCGACTTCGATTTTGATACCTGCGGTGAGGTCAACGGGGCTAGTTTTTGTTGTCCTTCCTGCTCCTGTAATGACGGATGCCAAGCCTATATCCATAGCGCTTATTTTTTCAATATATCCATCAGACCAGGCCAACACCGGCATTTTTACGGGTGCTTCCGGAAATAATTCAGGATAGTCAACGAAGGTGCTATCACCATGTTGATAGGCAATCCATTCCTTAAATTTTTGAAGGGCCTTTCCAGTTTGAAGACTTTCGGTAAGCATTTTTTTTGCATCATCTTCAGTAGTAGTTTTTTCGGACATCATTACCATTCTAATTCCGAGGTCAAGGCATAGTTGTGTCAAGTCATCCGGGCCGTGACCGGAAAGTGTTTCTATAGCTTCCTTGACTTCAAGAATATTGCCAATAGCCTTTCCAAGTGGACTTTCCATTGATGTCATGACCACCTCCATTTTTTTATGCATGATTGCAGCAGTCTGAATCATTAGATTCGCCAGCGCTCTGGCCTGATGTTCATCCTTAATGAAGGCACCGTCACCTACCTTAAGATCTATGAGTATTCCATTTGCTCCGCAGGCTAGTTTTTTACTCATGATACTTGATGTAATAAGGGCAGGATGGTCTACCGTACCGGTGACATCTCTGAGCGCATATATTTTCTGATCCGCGGGTACCAGATTTTCATTTTGGGCACAAATGACCAGCCCGATATCATGTACTTGCTGTACTATCTCATTTGGCGTCAAACTTAGTTTTATACCTGGAAAGGATTCCAGTTTATCCAGCGTGCCTCCAGTATGTCCCAATCCTCGTCCGGACATTTTTGCGATTGGTACCCCAATACTCGCTACCCATGGAGCCAGTATCAGTGTAGTTTTATCGCCAACGCCACCTGTGGAATGCTTATCCATGATAAATTTTCCCAAGGACGACAAATCAATCATTTTTCCAGAATGCACCATGGACATGGTCATATCTGCTGTTTCTTCGGGTGTCATACCTGAAAAGCAAACTGCCATAAGCCACGCGGACATTTGATAATCAGGTATAGCGCCGGAAGTATATCCGTTGATGATATGTTCAATCTCCTGAGTGTTATGGCTGCCGCCTTTACGTTTTTTTATGATAAGATCAACCAATTGACTATATAATTTTAATATGTAATCCCTAAACTGAGGCAAAATCCATGCCTTTTTTTGTAAGTAAAATTTAACAAAAGCAGGCTGGGTAAAATTAATCAATTGATTTTATATATTATTATATTTGTGTATATTTAATCAAATGATTTACATATTAAAACATATGCTATTTATTTTTAATGTAAGAATAAAATGATGTTCCTTTTCCAGAATAGGAGATTTTTAATGCTTCGGCGGTGGTAGCGGCGATATCAGCAAATGATTGGCGTGTCCCGAGATTATAATTGCGCTTGATTTGATGCCCAAATGCAAGTATAGGAATGTATTCTCTCGTATGGTCTGTTCCTTTCCAGGTAGGGTCATTTCCATGGTCAGCCGTGATGATCAGTAAATCTTCTGTTTTTAAAGCCTCAACTATTGCAGGTATTTCCCTGTCAAATGCTTCGAGACAACTCGCGTATCCTTTTGGGTCTCTCCTGTGTCCATATAGCATATCGAAGTCTACAAGGTTTGTAAAAATAAGTCCTTCACCGGAATTCTGTATCATTTCCAGTGTTTTGGAAATACCTTCCGTATTACTTTTGGTAGGGTGGGAATGGTTTACATTTCTACCACCGAAAATATCATAAATTTTTCCAATACCATTGACTACGAGTCCGGCAGCTGTAACGGCATCCAGTAAATTATAAGGTGGTTCTAATGAAAAGTCCTTTCTGGCTGCAGTCCTGTAAAATTGACCCTGCTTCCCATTAAAGGGCCGTGCAATAACCCTGCCTACAGCGAGCTCTCCAACAAGCATTTTCCTTGCTTCGTTACATATGCCGTATTGTTCTTCCAGAGGAATTATTTCTTCATGCATGGCAATCTGAAAAACGCTATCAGCAGAGGTGTAAACAATGGGTTTGCCAGTTTCGATATGTTGCTGTCCCAACTCATCGATTATTTTGGTTCCTGATGCGGCATAGTTTCCAATCGTTTTCCTTCCAATTCTGGATTCAAATGCTTGCATAAAGGTGTCGGGAAATCCATTCGGAAATACAGGAAAAGGCTTTTCCAAAATGGCTCCTGCTATTTCCCAATGACCTGTAGTGGTGTCCTTTCCAGCAGATTGCTCTGCGGCTCTACCAAAAGCTGCAATGATAGAATGGCCATCTGATGGAATTTTATTCCCTTCAATACACCCCAATCCCATTTTCAAAAGATTTGATATTCTAAGGTCTGGAACATTTTCTATGATATGCTGCAAGGTGTGGCTTCCGTCATCTCCATACATGGATGCATCAGGAAGGCTTCCAATTCCTACACTATCCAGTACTATGATAATTACCCTTCGTATTTCGGCCACTTCAGATATTTTCTGTAGATTGCAATCTGGAAATCTCTTCTTCTAGATTCCTGAGTTTTTGTTGACAATAGGTAGATAGCGCAGATGCTCTCCTCAACTTGTCGGTAAGTTCATCAAGTCCAGTCTGGCCGTTTTGTAGAGACTCCAATATGCTGTTGAGTTCCGCGTATGCCTCATCATAAGACAATTTGATTATCTGTGCTTTTGCCATTATATTATACTTATGTCTGCTTTTCCATCAAAAAATTCTAAAGTAAATTGTTGTCCCTTTTCAATTTGCCCGGATGATATTATAATTTTATCTTTATATATAACAAGGGTGTAACCTCTTTTAAAGAAATGATTAGGATATGACCATACAAGTTGCTTTTCTGCAAATATCAGTTGTTTTTTGTGATTTTCAAGCAATTGTTTTGTCATGTTCTGCAGCATTTGTTGCATGTTTTTCAATTGCATCTGGTTTTTAACAAGAAACTCACTTGGGATAAATTTTAACCATTGCATTTGTTGGTCCAAAAGATTTTTGGAACGTTCCAGTATAGCTTTAGTCAGTAATTTTATGTCATTTTCGATTTGAATTATCTCCGTTTCAAATAAAAGACTATTATCCAGCATGTAACCGGCAACTGCAGTTGGAGTTTTTAGACTACGGTAGGCTACGAGGTCTGCAACAGTCTGATCTATATCATGCCCAATACCGGTTATTACCGGTATTGGAGAGGCTGTGATTGCAAACGCAATATTATAATTGTCAAATGCAGCAAGATCAATTCTGGACCCACCTCCGCGAATAATCACGATAGCGTCAAATTCATCTGTTCGTCGAGAAATTTCCAGTAAGGCATCGGTAACCTCTGCTTCAGTGCGATTTCCTTGCATGGCAGCTGTAAAAAGCGTGCATTTATATTCAAATCCGTAAATATTTTCCTCAAGGTGACGGATAAAATCCTGATATCCGGCTGCATTTTCTGCAGATATTATGGCAAGTCGCTGGAATACCTTCTGTGCTTTAACTTTTTTATTCCGCTCTATGATAGCCTCACTTTTAAGCCTTTGAATTATTTTTTGACGCTGCATTTCCAGTTGACCTATCGTAAATGCAGGGTCGATATCTTCGATTTGTAATTTCATGCCGTAACGTTCATGAAATTCAACAGAGACCTTTACCTTTACTTGTGTTCCATTAGTCAGCAAAGAAGCTAATAACTCGCCGGTTTTATTTTTGATAAAGTGATAGGATTTGTACCATATTACGGCACTTGACTGTGCTATAAGTTCATTTGAATTTGCTTCCTTTTGAATTAGTTCCAGATAAACATTACCACGAGATTCTTTAACCTGAGATATTTCAGCACTTACCCAAAAAGATTCTGGGAAGTTTAGAGCGATTACTCTCCTGATATATTCATTCAATTCATATAGAGAGTATGCTTCCATATCAGGAAATTTCTTACTTAAGCAGAAAGTACTTTTTTAACAATATCTGCGGCTTCCTGAAGTTGTATAGCAGAATGAACCTGTAGGCCACTTTCGTCAATTAGTTTTTTGGCAATATCCGCATTCGTACCCTGTAGCCTTACGATAATAGGTACATGTATATTGCCCATGTTTCTATAGGCATCTACTACACCCTGGGCAACCCGGTCGCAACGTACAATTCCACCAAAAATATTGATGAGAATAGCCTTAACATTAGTGTCTCTGAGGAT
>JAUMBJ010000131.1:0-6720 GCA_032115755.1 Saprospiraceae bacterium | reverse complement strand
AAATCAACTGCAAGGTTATTATCCCCAAGAAAATAACCTTCCTTGGACCTTATTGGAGCAACAACATCTTCTTTTACCTCATCACCAAACATATATGTAAAATCAAGCCCAATTACCGCATTTCCCGAAGAAATATAGTGACCAAGAACGCTAAACGCCAAGTTATCACCATACCTGTTTGCCAAATCTCCCGCAGGCTTAAAGTACCCATAACCAAGTCCTCCTGACAAAATCTGACCATCAACGGGCTTATCGCGTCCATTTTCTGTATATTGAGCAATTAATCTCTGTCCAATACACAAGACTAGAAAAATCGTCAATAAATATATTTTCGCAAAATTCATCCGCATTTTATTGATTGAAATAAATTCGATGAACAAATAAACCCCCAAGCTCAGGTTTCCGCAAATATAAATCCGCAAATTTCACTTGTGGAAATATACCAAGGTCTTCCGTGAAAACAAAAATACTATCCAACGCATAAAATTTATCATCCAAATTTGCCACTACGCTATAACCTGCAGGGCCTTTTTCAAGGAAAAAGAATAAATCTCTATAAGCTTTTAAACAAAACCTGACAAGATTATTTTGAATGGGTTTACTCTCATAACCATATGCCAGAGCGATTTGTATCGCGTTTAAATCCTGAGAATCATTTTCTATCCCATTTTTATCAAAAGTCACCCAACAAATCTCCATAGGACGATTTAGATTTAGCAATCCTCCTGGCATTTCATTTATTTTATAGATGACAGTTGCCGTATTTTTGTTGCGCTGTATATAAAACAACCTTTCAGGTTTTGGCTCAGGTACAGGATAATTCGCAGGCCTACCCATATTGAGGCACGATTCCTGTATTGTTAGCTGTACTTCCTGATTTATCATAAAAAAATAAACGTAAATATAACAGAGAAAAACAAACTATACTTTTTAATGCGAATAATTATGCCTGTAGCAATTGATGATCATATACGGAGGCATAGAAGCCATTAGACTTTATAAGCTCCTCGTGTGTACCCTGTTCTACAATTTCACCATTATCTAAAACCAGAATCTTATCATATTCCAGCAAATTGTTTGCTCTATGTGTTATCACAATAGATGTTTTTGCTTGCAATGCATCCCTAAGGTAACCAAGTATCTTTTGTTCCGTAGAAGAATCAACAGCAGAGAGGGCATCATCCAAAATCACAATTTCAGGATTTTTAATAAACGCCCGTGCAATGGCAATTCGCTGCTTCTGACCCCCTGAAAGCGTAACCCCACGTTCGCCCACCATGGTATCATACCCATGAGGCAATCGTTCAATGTCATCATGTACTGATGCAAATTCAGCATATGCTCTAATTTCTTCCCTCGACGAAGACACTTTACCAAAAGCAATATTGGAGGCTACGGTATCTGAAAACAAGAATGCATCCTGTGGAACGTAGCCAACTTGCTGCCTGATCATATGTATATTATGATCCCTTATATCTTTTCCATCTATAAATATCGTCCCCTCCGTAGGATCGAAAACTCGAAGGAAAAGATCAGCAATAGTTGATTTTCCCGAAGCTGTTCTTCCGAGAATGGCCATTTTCTCTCCCCTTTTTAATGTAAATGATATATTTTTTAATGCCTTAACCCCAGTATCCGGATAAGTATAGGACACATTTTGAAAAACAATATCTCCTTCTAGTTGGTAATACTCATTATTATTGGACTGAATCTCGGGATTTGTTTCCAAAAGCTCATTTATTCTCTTTTGAGAGGCCTCTGCTTCCTGTACAATGGAGGCAATCCACCCAATAGATGTTACTGGCCAGGTAAGCATATTGACATACAGTATAAACTCAGCAATATTGCCAGGAGTAAGTTTTCCGGCATAAACCTGATATCCTCCCATCAACACTACAAGTAGCGTACTCACGGCTATTAGTAGCATAATTAGCGGCTGAAACCACGCCTCCACCCTGGCGAGTTGAAGAGAACGATCCATGTAAATATCACTTTCACTTGAAAAATGCTTCACAAACTGATCTTCTTTGACATACGACTTCACTACCCTAATGCCTGCGTAAGCCTCCTGGGCAACACTATTCAACCTGCTGAGCTGCTGCTGAATTGCTGTACTTTTTTCATTAATCAATTTACTGACATAATATATTGATATGGATAAAAAAGGCAGCGGAAGCAATGCATAAAGCGTAAGTTCAAGATTTACCTTCACCATAGCATATATGGTCATAGCAAAGAGCGTCACCAGATTGATACCGTAAAGTATACCGGGACCTAAATAATTACGCACTTTTGATACATCTTCAGAAATTCGAGCCATGATATCGCCGGTTTTGTTGCTGCGATAAAATCCTTGATCAAGGGTATTGAGGTGCGCATAAATTTCTTTCCGCTGATCATACTCAATAAGCCTTGACATCACAATAATTGTTTGCCTCATGTAGTACATCAATACACCTTTTAAAATCATGAAGCCAATGACAACCAAAGAAAAATAAAGGAGCGTCTCGGAAAGATTTGCGTATAGCACACTTTTATCATCAGCAGCTGCCGCTTTGTATGTTATTAGTTCCTTCTGAACAATATCAAGCGCTTCACGTATTTTTTGGGGTATCAGAATGCCAAAATAGTTACTACCCGTAACAAAAAGAATGCCCAGGATAAATCTCCATTTATAATGTATGAAAAAGCGGTTTAACGTAAATAAGTGCTTCAAATCAATTTATTTTTATAACGCTTTGAAGCAACAAACATTGCCCCAACTGAAGGTAATCCATTACAACAATATTTAACCTAAATGGGTTTAGAAACGCTTTTGCAAATGGTTAAAAGTATTCTTCTCGTCAATATTAATGAACTTTGCAAGCACGTTTTTGTTTCGCCAAAGACGGTGAAATCCTCCTTCTCTACATATATGTAGTTTTAAAATTATCTTTGTCAATACGAAAATCCAATATACCATAAAATGACTGTTACACCCGGAAGCACACCTGACCAGGATCCAAATGCCCCCGAAAGGAAAAAAGATCATATCGCGCTGGCGTTTCGTTCAAAAATAGATCATCAGGCTTTGAATAACAGGTTTTTTTACGAACCCGCCATAACAGGTCACCCTCAAAATTTTGATGCTTTATCATTGAGTTTTCTGGACAAATCTTTTTCCCTACCCCTTTGGGTATCCAGTATGACTGGAGGAACTGAAAAAGCATCCATCATCAATAAAAACCTCGCCATGGCATGTGGGGAGTTTGGCATGGGTATGGGACTGGGTTCCTGTAGACAATTGTTACACAGCGATGAATATCTCCCTGATTTTGCTGTAAGAAAGCATATTGGCAACCAACCTCTTTATGCCAATTTAGGCATAGCCCAAATAGAAAAACTCCTTGAACAAAAGCAGGAGAAACTGATTATAGATTTGCTAAAAAAACTTGAAGCAGACGGACTAATCGTGCATATCAATCCGTTACAGGAATGGCTACAGCCCGAAGGAGACCGCTACTTTCAATCCCCTGTCAGTACCTTAAAAAAACTTCTGGATATCATTCCATCAAAGATTATCGTGAAAGAAGTCGGACAGGGCATGGGGCCCGAAAGTCTGCTGGAGCTGATGAAACTTCCTATAGAAGCTATAGATTTTGCAGCAGCTGGCGGCACCAACTTTGCAATGCTTGAAATCCTTAGGTCTACAGCATTGACCAGGGAGGTACTGAGTCCACTGGCACATATTGGTCATGATGCACAGTCTATGGTCGAAATGGTCAATCAACTTTTAGAGACACACAATTCTTCCATTCAATGCAGGCAGGTTATTATTTCGGGTGGTGTGCGGGATTTTCTCGATGGATACTACCTGATCAAAAAAATAAATCTGCCCGCTATTTATGGCCAAGCTTCTGGTTTCCTACAATATGCAACAGGCGATTATCATGTATTACAAGAATATATCTCTGCGCTCAGATCTGGTTTGGCTGCCGCATATACTTTTTTACACATCAAAGATTAATTTTTTGAAAAAAACATATCACGTATAAAAACATGGGAGAGATACAAGGATTTTCAAAATTTTCAAAGAAAGAAAAAATAAACTGGTTGATTGAAAACTATTTGGGCGAAAACAATCATTATCAGACTGATTTTTCGAGATTTTGGTTACTAGAAGAAGACACCCAGAAAATTTTTGATGCCTTTAGCGAAAATACCGTCAGTAATTACCTGCTTCCATATGGCCTCGCGCCAAACTTTTTAATCGACAATAAGACATATTGTATTCCGATGGTTATCGAAGAGAGCTCCGTTGTTGCCGCTGCCGCATCAGCTGCCAAATACTGGCAAACTCGGGGTGGCTTTAAAACGACGATACTGGGTACCCGAAAAGTTGGACATGTTTTTTTTATCTGGAAAGGAAAACTGGAACAATTGCTGGATTATCAAGCTGAAATCGAACGGCGCCTGCGGCAAGAATCAACTCATTTATCGGCCAATATGGAAAAGAGAGGTGGCGGTATTGAAAAAATTGAATTCCTTGACCTATCCTTTGTTCAGGAAGGCTTATTTCAACTAAGGGCGCATTTTCAGACTTGCAATTCCATGGGTGCCAATTTTATCAATACGATACTCGAGCAATTTGGCGACACCCTCGAAAACTATGTCATGGACCATGAAGAGTGGACCGACCATCAACGAGATATCGATATCATTATGGCAATATTATCCAATTATACGCCAGAATGCGTAGTTAGAGCTGAAGTTTCATGCCCTGTAAGTGATATCGGTCAGTTTGAAAATAAAATGATGGGACAGTCACTGGCTGAAAAGTTCTGCCTTGCCATCAATATAGCCCGTAATGACGTATATAGGGCAACCACACACAACAAGGGTATTTTTAATGGAATAGATGCTGTGATAATTGCCACGGGCAATGATTTTCGTGCTGTGGAAGCTGCAGGACATGCATATGCGGCTCGTGATGGTCAATATAGGGGGTTGAGTCATTGCACGCTAGATAACGGAATATTCACCTTTTGGATCGAAATACCGCTGGCGATTGGAACTATTGGAGGACTTACTGCATTACATCCTCTCGCAAAAAAATCACTGGACATTCTGGGCAACCCATCTGCTGAGGAACTCATGAGCATAGTATCAAGTGTAGGCCTTGCCCAAAACTTTGCTGCTGTCAAGTCATTGGTAACTACTGGAATACAGGCAGGTCACATGAAAATGCACCTACTTAATATCTTAAACCACTTGCACGCAAATGACAGGCAGATAATGCTTGCCGAAAAATTTTTTGAAAAAGAAACCGTATCATTTGCAGCAGTAAGAGCATTTTTAGAAAGTAATCCGGCTTGATTATAAAACGCTTCGATAGGTTTCAATATACTGCCCCGCTGACTTATTCCATGAAAAATCAAGTTCCATAGCGCGATGTACTGCAGCAATATACTGGTCAGTATTCTTGTATAATTCTGAAGCTCGCCACACACCATTCATAAGTGCATTGAAATCCATTTGATCAATACGGATTCCTACCCCATTTGTAAAGCCTATATCTATTACAGTATCAACAAGGCCACCAACTGACCTGACGATAGGTAAAGTGCCATAGCGCATAGCAAACAATTGGTTCAAGCCGCACGGTTCTACCTTGGAAGGCATCAGCAGAAAATCAGCAGAAGCATAAATCTGGTGAGCTAATGCTTCGTCATACGCCAGCATAGCCCCGACATTTTCGGGATATTTCTGAGCTACCTGAAATAAAGCGTGCTCTATTTCTTTTTCTCCCGTACCCAAAATTATAAAATTGGCACTGCGGTGATGATAAGTCATCCAGTTGTCAATCATACCGGCAATAAATTCAGCCCCTTTTTCATAAACCAACCTGCCTATGAACCCAAACAAAGGTAAATCAGGACTTAAATTGGCTTTCTTGCAGAGTAAGGTTTTGTTGGAATGCTTGTATTTTGCAGCATCCCCCTTATAATGATTTCCTATCATGGGGTCAAGGGCAGGATCCCATACATCATGGTCAATACCATTAAGAATACCTCTACATTTCCATTGCTCTTGTCTAAAAAGTGTTTCTAATCCAAAGGCATGCGACATGAGTTCCTGCATATAATTTGGACTTACCGTCGTGACTTTATAGGCAACTTTTACGGCAGAGGCAAGCGGATTGATGCGATTATTCCAATCCAATAATCCAGACTTCCAGGAATCAAAATCCGGAAGCAAATACTTTTTATTCCACCCGAAACTCCCTTGGTATCGCTCGTTGTGGATAGTAAAGACCGATGGTATATGCTTTAGAGGCTCGAATTCAAATGCATACTGCATCATAAATGGAATCAAGCCGGTATGATGATCATGGCAATGCATGATGTCCGGTCTGTAATCTGGATTATCTCTCAGCCACATCAGCAAGCATCGCTGAAAAGCAATCAGTCGCTCGACTTCATCACCAAAAAAGTTACCATCTGTGCCTGCATAAACGCCAGGACGGTCAAATTTTCCGGGGATATGAATGGTGTAAAAAGGAAAGCCTAGCGGATCGTCTACAAAGTATCGAACCTCAAAATGTATAGTTTCCCCAGGATGGTGGTAATGCCCGTAGTGAACTACACGATATGACTTCCCCTCAAACCATGGCATTTGATAGCTGGGAATAACCACACTTGTTGTGATATCATGTCTATTAAGATACTTCGGCAATGAACC
>JAUMBJ010000130.1:0-2046 GCA_032115755.1 Saprospiraceae bacterium | reverse complement strand
AAGAATACGGCCGAAATCTGAATAAAGAAAAAGGATTTTTATTTTTATTTAAGCATTATTTTATTGCTTTTATTTTGGTCAGCAATAAAATTTCCTTTTTTATTAGTCGTAGCTATTGTTTCCTGCGTTGCAGTTCCAGGTAAAAATGGAACAAATCTGAATTCGCCATGGGTCATTGAATTGACAGAACCGTCTGTATTTTTAAAAACCTGCACCATTTCCTGAACAGATTCATTACCGACAGGAATAACCATAATACCTCCGGGAGCGAGTTGTTCGAGTAATTTTTCAGGCATATCGGTAGCTCCGGCGGTTACGAGTATTTTATCGAAGGGGGCGAATCTTGGTGCGCCCAAATATCCATCTCCAAAAAGTGTTCTTATATGGCCGAATCCAATATCACTCAACAATTTGCTTGTTTTGTGATACAGGGATTCCTGTCGTTCTATGGTATATACTTTTGCACCCATAAAAGCAAGCACGCAGGCCTGAAATCCTGACCCTGTTCCTATTTCCAATATTTTATCACCTTTTTTTACTTCCAGAAGCGACGTTTGGACTGCAACAGTATAAGGTTGGGAAATAGTCTGATCCGCATCAATTGGGAAGGCTACATCTTTATATGCCCAATCACCAAATGCTTTGTCCAGGAAGAAATGCCGGGGTATTTGTAAAAACGCCTGGAGAATACGTTCGTCCGTGATGCCTTTAGTTCGCAACTCACGCACCAGCTGTTCTCGCTTCCCTTTCATTCTATAATCGTCCTTCAAAGCATTTTAATTTATCAACAAAAATATTAAAATAATTATTAATGTGTAATAAATTGCTGGTTAATATTTAAAATATTAAATCTACACGGATTTAATTAATTTTTGATTTCTGGCATGTCTTTCCAGACCAAGTTGTATGAGTTTGTCGATAAGTTTGCTATAGGATGTACCCGATGCTTCCCATAGCTTAGGATACATAGAAATTGAAGTAAAGCCGGGCAGGGTATTTATTTCATTCAAAACAATTCTTCCTTCTGTGGTAACGAAAAAATCAACTCTTGAAAGTCCTTCACATTCAAGGGCTTTGAAGGCCATAATGGCATACATTTTTACTTTTTCTGCTATATTTTCCGGCAGATCTGCAGGAATGGCCATGGAGGCGCCATCATCATCCATATATTTTGCATCAAAAGAATAAAAGCTGGCTTTAGGGATAATTTCTCCCAATATGGAGGCTTCCGGGAACTCATTGCCTAAAACGGCGCATTCCACTTCTTTTCCTATAACAGCTTCTTCTACGAGCACTTTACGATCAAATTTAAAAGCTTCTTCAAGGGCCTGGTTGTAAGAGGCTTCATCTACGACTTTACTTACACCAACGGAAGAACCTGCATTTGCTGGTTTAACAAATACGGGCATTCCAAATGCTTCTTTTATTTTGGGGAAGTGAAATTCGTCCACAAGGTGCGGGCGAACAGTAAAAGATCTTGCTACAGGAATGCCTGCTTCTTTCCAAATTCTTTTGGCCATGTCTTTATCCATACCTGAAGCTGACGCAAGCAGGTCTACGCCCACAAAGGCAGCATTGAATGCGTTTAAATACCCCTGTAAAACGCCATCTTCGCCATAACTGCCATGTAAAACGGGAAAGAAAATATCGATTTTATTGGTTTTTTGCGATTGTAATTCCACTAGTATAGGGCCATTTGCATCCTTATCCAATCGAACGGCTATACCGCTATTTTTCAATTTGACATCAGAGACACTTTCCGTATTTGACAAAAAATCCTCATCAGGATACCACCACCATTGTGTTTGATGGTCTATTCCAATAAGGAATATATCGTAGTTTTCCCTACTTATAGCTTTGAGTATACTTTTGGCTGAAATGAGCGAAATTTTGTGTTCTGTTGAAGGTCCTCCGGCCAGTATGGCAACTTTACATTTTGTTTGCATAGATCATTTTTTATTCTGCTGGCAATACTTTTGCAGCGCATTCACCGAATCCTACCCTGATATCATTGTGCTCTGCCCAACCTTTAAGTGTAACCGTATC
>JAUMBJ010000129.1:0-7226 GCA_032115755.1 Saprospiraceae bacterium | reverse complement strand
ATAAGACTAAACAAATTTGCCGGACAAGAAATGGTTAATGGAGAATGTCTTCTTCATCAAAATGAACCAAATCCATTTAGTGGAAAAACAAATATTAGTTTTCTATTGGCTGATGATAATCAGGTACAATTAAATATATTTGATATAAATGGAAAACTAATTTTCCAAACTCCGGAAACTTTAATGTTTAAAGGCTTGAACCATTTTGAGATCAGATCTGAATTACTTCAGGGTAAGCCGGGTATGTATTATTACCAGCTCAAAGCAGGAAATTTTACAGAAACAAAGAAAATGATGCTAATCGAGTAATGTGTTTATAAAATGATTCTGGGTAAGCCGGGCAGCTTACGCTGTCCGGTTTTTTTTATTTATTCCCTTTGAATTATGGAAAAAATGGCAATGTAATTAAAATTGTCATATCTTTGTATGGATATGTTAATTGTTATCGTCAAAAGTGATGGTATTTTTTAATTTTTTTTATTTATTTTAATTTTTATTTAATGAACATTTTTGTTGCGAAATTAAACTACAAAACTACATCAGAATCTTTGGAGAATCTATTTTCAAATTATGGTGAGGTTGTTTCTGCTAAAGTCGTTATGGACAGAGAAACAGGCAGATCAAAAGGTTATGGTTTTGTCGAAATGGCTAGTGAAGACGCTGGAATGGCGGCAATTTCAAGTTTAAACGAAACTGATTTTGAAGGTCAAACCATCGTTTGTAAAAAAGCCGAGCCAAGGCCTCAAGCTCCAAGAAGAGATAACAATTTCAGACCAAGAGAAAGAAGGTATTAATCACGAAAGATAAATAGTTAAATCTTCATTAAGGCTCTCCAATACGGGAGCCTTTTTTTATGATTCAAATTTCCATGTAGTTAATTCATTACTTACATTAACTGAATTTCAGAATATTATAATCCCCTAAAATAAAAAATAAATTTTTTGTAACTAGTCAAAATAAAATGTAAATTAGAGCAAAAATATTGTAGATTGTCGCCGCTGGTTTTACATAGTGATTCTGAAAAGGATTTAATTTCCGGAAGCATTTTGGGAGATAGAAAAGCTCAGAAAGGGCTTTTTCAGATGTATGGCGCTTCCATGTATGCGGTTTGCCTAAGATATGCACGTAATAAATATGAGGCTGAAGATATTCTTCAAGAAGCATTTGTAAAGGTATTCCAATCCATAAATCAATTCAACTTTGAAGGCTCCTTTGAAGGATGGTTGAAAAAAATCATGATTAATACCTCCTTAAAGTATAATCAAAAGCATAAATTAGTTATTGATTATGACATTACAGCAATAAATTCAATGGAGGAATATGAAGATCCAGAAATCATCCATGCATTGCACACAGAAGAGCTAATGTCTTATATAAGACAGTTGCCTGTTGGATATCGGATGGTTTTCAATCTTTATATTATCGAAGGTTTTTCCCATAAAGAAATAGCAAATCTCCTGGAAATACAAGAAGTAACTTCACGTTCTCAGCTCTTGAAAGCAAGAAAAATGCTTCAAGAAAAGATAATTACTCATCAAAAACTGGCTATTTAATTACACGATTATGAAGTTAGAGAATCAGTTTGACAAGGTAATCAGAGACAAGCTTAAGTTTCACCAGACAGAACCACCTGAATATATCTGGGAAAAAATTGAAATACAGTTGCCTGGAAGAAACTATAAAAATATTTTCTCTCTAGTCGGTATTTTGACGATATCATTTACTTTTACGCTATTGTTTTTAAGATTGTCAGATTTAAGACACCCTGTCATGATGGCTAAAAATGAACTTTCTACATTAAACGCCTCAAAAAAAATTGGTTCGATACAATCAAATGCAATACAACCATCAAATCTATCCAAAATATATCACCAAAATTCAAAGAAGAGATACAACCCTAATACATTTATTTTTCAAGCGGCGCTGATGAACGAATTCTATCCAAAATATATGGATTCAAATAAATCTCTGGATCAAATCGATAGTTCATTAAGTTCAAAAGCATTAAATGCACAACCAGAAAAAACTGGACCAAATACCGCCTCAAACTATCTTGACCAGAACATTTCCAAACTTAGTATTCCTGAGAAAATAGAATCTGTATTTGGTCGATATATTTCTGAAAATTATGGGAAATATAAAACTAAAAATGCCTGCCTGATCCAATTTGATGCGTACAAAAAAAAGTATTTTATTGAAATTTTTAATTCATTGGATGTGCCTATAAAACACCTTTCAGGAATTGGTGATGATCAGTTGAAATATATTCATGCACGAAAAAATACTGAAAGTTTATCGCTGGCATTTAGTGCCGGTTTTAGAACAGGACTTACAATCTCAAGAGATCTTGAAATCATGGCTGGAGGACAATTTAGTCAGATTAATGAGCAGTTTGACTATACAGACCCGGAATCATCACAAACTAAAACTATTATTGTAAAATCTTATATAAAAAATAGTACTGGTGAAACAATTGACAGTATAACAACTCAGCAAACTATACAAATTCCGGGAACACAGACATATAAAATACAGAATTATTACCGATTCATAGATATACCTGTGGTTTTGGGCTATAAGATTTTTTCTAAAAGAAGGTTTTCTGTTTTTGCCAACGCTGGGGTAATTGCAAATATTAAATTCATGCAAAAAGGAGCCATCTTAGATGATGATGCTGTTACCATTTCAAAATTCAATGAAAATCAGACAAATAATGTGTTTTTAAGAAACTCTGGATTTAGTAGTTATACAGCATTAAATATTAAATATGCCTTGTCCTCTGGGCTGCAGCTTTCACTTGAACCAAATCTCAGACATCAATTTTCCAGTCTGACAAATGATGATTATCCGATTGAGCAAAGGTATACTGTATTAGGAATACAAGGTGGCTTGAGATTTATTTTTTAGTTTTACAATCACGGCAGGCATAAAGAAGGAATAGCAAATTGATGAAGACCATAAATTACAATATAATTATCTTTTTCTGTCTGACGATTTTAACGCTGGCATGCCAAAAAGATGTTGAAATTTTTATACCTGATGTATTGCAAAATGATAAGGCCAATATAAGGCCTCTCCTAAATCAGAATTCTAACCGCTATATCCTGGATATAGGAGAAACTAGTCAGTTTTTATCTACAAATACTGGAATTATTATCGAAATACCTACAGAAAGTTTATTAAACGAAGATGGTACCTTATTTGCCGGAAAAGTAGTTTTGGAAACCGTTGAAATTGAATCTAATTTAGGTTTATTCAACTATGAACTTTCTTCACAAACTGAATGGAGTTATTTGATTCCGGATAGAATTTTCAGCATAAATTTCACCTACCAGGGAAAACCATTAATAATAAATAAAAATAATCCTGTCCTGGTAAAAACAACAGATAAGGATGATATGATTCCTAAAAATATATTTTATTGGGAAAATAACCTTTGGAAAACCATCAAACCTGTAATGTGTGATAAATGGAAATCTGTCATAGGTGAAAATTCAATTGAGGCATTTGGTTATAATATTCAAATAGATAAAAATGGGTGGTATGCTATTGGACATGAACCACTTAATATCTCAGAACCAGGTTCAACAATTTGTGCCAAAACACTTAGTCAGTTTAGTGATTCCAATACAATAGGTTTTTTGTTCTTAAAAAATAGGGTCATATCTATACCGCTTAAGTGGTCTGAAAAAGAATCTGCTTTTTGTACAGATAAAATTGCTAAAACTGATACAGAATCAGGTGTTATCGTACTTGTATCCTGGCGAAACAATAAATATTATTTCGGAACTAAAAATATTGACAATACGCCATCCAGTATAATTCCATGTACTCTAATTCCAGTCAATTCTGAATATATTCTTACTGAAATATCCAAATTGTAAATCACAACATTAATTCCTTTTTTCCTGAAAATATTGGCGAAATGACACTGCCCGTTGGATAAACTATAATATAATCCTATTGTTAAGGTTGAAAATTTGTATATGATTTCTTGGAATAAAATATTGACATTGTCATCTTCTAATGATAATATGCCATATCCAAAAGTTTTTAAAACCAATGCGGAATGGGAGTCATTATTATCGCCAGAAGTTTATCGGGTAACCCGATTGCATGGAACCGAACGACCCCATAGTGGTGAATATACGCATGTATCTGCTGCGAAAAACTTCTTTTTGATAGCACTGACAAATTTGATTCTGGTACGGGATGGCCTAGTTTTACTAAACCAGCAGATGATACCTGCATTACTTATAAACAGGATAATTCTTTTGGAATGATTCGTGTTGAAATTTCTTGTGAAAATTGTGGCGCTCATCTAGGACATGTTTTCCCCGATGGTCCTCCACCTACACATCTTAGATACTGTCTCAACTCCCTATCTTTAAAAAAAATAACTAATGCCTAGTTTTGAGAAAGCATATATTGGAGGAGGATGCTTTTGGTGTACTGAAGCTATTTTTAGTAAAATAAAGGGCATCAAAGAGGTAGTATCTGGATACGCAGGAGGATTCGATTCCAATCCTACTTATGAAAAAGTCTGTATGGGTATCACAGGCCATGCAGAATGTGTTGAAATAGCATACGACAAATCTGTAATTAGTTTTAATGAATTACTCACCATTCATATGCTTACTCATGATCCGACTACGCTAAACAGACAAGGTGCAGACAAAGGAACGCAATATAGATCTATAATTTTCTACAAAAATAAGTTTGAGGAAGAAACTGCAAAAAAGATAATAGAAGAGGCAAAATCATGGTACAAAGATCCAATTGTAACGGAAATAACTAATTTTTTAAAATTTTTTCCTGCTGAAGAGTATCATCAAAAATACTTTGAAAACCATCCATTTCAGCCTTATTGTGCCTACGTCATTACACCAAAAATCTCAACATATAGAAAGAAGCTGATGAATTACTGGATAGATTGAATAAAGACACACAATTTTATCCAATTTAATCAAAATATTTTGCCTTTTTAATGTTACCCTTTGCAATTGTTGTATAAAATTTTGAATCAAAATATTATGAACTTAAAAGCAATATTCAAGATAATCAATTTATAATTTTAGTAACTTATCGGCATGACTAAACGATGGCGTGTAATTATAATAAGGCATTAGATGCGTCACTTGTATAGGCCTGAAATGTATTCATCATCAAACTGACGACGGTCATAGGACCTACTCCGCCAGGAACAGGTGTAATAAAACTGCATTTTTTTGATACATTTCGAAAATCTACATCACCAGTCAATCTATAGCCTGTTGACTGTGTAATATCTTCTACTCTATTTATACCCACATCAATAACCACAGCGCTAGGCTTTATCATATCTTCTTTTATGAATTCCGGAATACCAATAGCAGCAATAACAATATCCCCCATACATATAATATCTCGAATATTTTTAGTTTTACTATGCACCAATGTAACCGTGGCATCTCCCCCATGGCCCTTTCGAGACAACAAAATACTTATTGGGGTTCCAACAATATTACTTCTTCCAACAACAACAACATGTTTCCCGCTGGTCTCGATATTATAATGTTTCAAAAGCATTGTAATCCCATACGGAGTGGCAGGGAGATAACAGGGTAATCCTTGTGCCATTTTTCCAAAATTGACAGGATGAAAGCCATCAACATCTTTTCGGGGATCAATTGCAAGTGTGATTTTTTGCTCATCGATATGATGTGGAAGCGGCAACTGAACAATAAAACCATCAATCTGCGAATCTTTATTCAATTCTTCAACAAGTTTGAGCAAATCGCTTTCGGTTATATCCGGCCCTTTTTGAATTAAAGTAGAGCGGAACCCGCACTGGCTACAAGCCTTAACTTTATTTCGGACATAAGCCATACTGGCTGGATTTTCGCCTACCAAAACAGCTGCAAGATGCGGAGGGCGTTTACCCCCTGCAATTAATTGATCTACTTTATACTTTAGCTCCTTTTTTATAGCTTCTGCGGTTTCTTTACCATTGATTAAGACCATAATTTAAATATTACAGATGATTAATATACTTTTCAGCCCATGTTTTAAAATAACTTAATGCCTCCGGATTTTTCAGTGCATCCTTGCTAGACACCTTTTCCTCAGACATTCCAAGAAGAATTTTTTTTACAGGTGCCTCGAGCTTTTTACCACTAATAGTGTAGGGAATATCGGGAACCTCTATAATTTGATCTGGGACGTGCCTTGAAGTATAATCTTGCTTTAATTGCCTTATAATTTTTTCTTTAATATTATCGTCAAGGGTACATCCTTCAGTCATAACTACAAAAAGTGGCATAAAATGCCGTCCTCCGTTTAGTTCCAGATTTACCACTAAAGCGTCTCGAATTTCACTTACCTTTTGTACAGATGAATAAATTTCAGCTGTACCAATTCTGATACCATGTCGGTTTAAGGTAGCATCCGATCTTCCAAGGATTACCAAGCCCTTATTTTTACTTAGTTTTACCCAATCACCATGTCTCCATATACCGCTAAAGTAGTCAAAATAAGCACTAAAATATTTTTTTCCATCAGGATCATTCCAAAAGAATATAGGCATGCATGGCATTGGCTTAGTAATTACCATTTCCCCAATTTCGCCAACTGGAAGTGGCTGACCAGTTTCACTCCAGACCTCCAGCGCACAGCCTAGTGCCCGACACTGAATTTCACCTTTTCGTACTTCAAGTATAGGATTGCCTCCAACAAAAGCTGTACACACATCCGTGCCTCCTGACATGGAACATAACCAAACTGTGTCTGAAACGTGATTATATATATATGAAAATGCTTCTGGCGGCAAAGGCGAACCAGTAGAGCCAATTGACCTTAGTGAAGAAAGCTTAAACTTACTCCTCACTTCTAGATCTGATTTCATGCATGCCACAATAAATGGAGCTGAAGTACCAAAATGATTAATTTTTGCATGTTCCGCAAACTCCCAAAGCGTATGCAAACCAGGATAAGAAGGGCTTCCTTCATAAAGCACTATAGTTGCTCCTGCAAGCCAGCTTGCATGAACAAAATTCCACATCATCCATCCTGTTGTAGAATACCAAAAAAATCGTTCTCCAGGCTTTACATCATTATGGAAATGTAAATACTTCAAATGTTCTAAAAGCATACCGCCATGAGAATGTGTAATAGCTTTGGGTTTACCTGTAGTTCCGGAAGAATATAACACCCATAAAGGGTCATTAAATTCTACACGCTCAAAAGTT
>JAUMBJ010000128.1:9410-13203 GCA_032115755.1 Saprospiraceae bacterium | reverse complement strand
ATATAAGATTTGCATCTAGTCTTGGCCATCCATCAAGATCAGACTTTACAAATCTGGGAATTTTAAGTAAATTTCTTCGATATAAAAATACGAATGTAGCGATCAGAGCCAAAAGAGATAAAATTTCAATGATATTTAGTATCAATGGGTATATCATTCCCAAATATGGTAACAAAATCCGGTGATGACCTGTAACACCGTCCAGTATCACTTCAATTAACTCCATTTGCGTAAAGATAAAAGCGGCATAAATGAAAAAATGGAAAACTGCAGGAATGAGTTTTTTAAACATTTTCTGTTGACCAAAAGCAACAAGTATGACGTTTTTAAGCCTGTCAGTTATCGGCAAGGTTGAATTATAGTCTTTACCAAGTCTTATATTTTGATAAATACGATAATATTGCCTAAAGGCAACATAAAATACAAAAGAAGTGAAAACCACAAAAATTATCTGAGATAATCCCATTCTACCGTTATTTTTAATTTTTCGACCACAATTTACAAAGAGATTTTTTGATAAACAGTAACTTTGTATAAAATATGGTTACACCTATTTATATAAAATGGATATATAAAAATAACCATTGTCGCATAAATGAAAATGATTGATTTATGTACCATACTTTATATCTGGATTTTAAAAAATTATTACATAGCGCATAGCAACCTAAAAAAAATCAAATGAGCATGAGATGATCAGACAAACCAGGATGACAATTTCTTATGTGAAATGAGCGTTCGACGGCACCATAAATACAATTAAAATTGTAAATTCCATAAGGCCATAATATCAAATCATGCAGCGCATGATAAACAAAAAAATAACGACATGAAAATTCTTGATCACGAACAAATAAAAACCAAACTGAAAAGACTGGCTATTGAAATACTTGAAAACAATCTTGATCAGAATGAAATAATCATCGCCGGTATAAATCAAAACGGATTTCGTTTTGCATCATTGCTGGCAAATGAAATAAAAATCAGATATGATAAACCACTATTTTTAATAGGCCTAAAACTCAATCCAGCCAATCCACTCCAATACCCCCCTTCACTTGAAGGCGAATATCCTCCTCTCGAAAATAAATATATTATTATAGTAGATGATGTGGCGAGTACGGGCAGAACCTTGTTTTATAGCTTTAAATCTTTAATGGATACTTTGCCTTCAAAAATAGAAGTCGCTGTACTTATAGACAGAACTCATAAGCTTTTTCCTACCAAAGTCGATTACTGTGGCCTATCACTTGCAACTACTGTACAAGAACACATTAATGTAAGCCTACAGGATCAGAATAATTTTTTCGTTGAAATGAATTAATGGTCGAATTCCTCTACATTAACCTTTAAAATACAATCTCTTTACACGGGGTGAAATCCTAGATAGAATTTCATAAGGAATGGTATGATTGATGCGGGCAAGTTCTTCTATGGGCTGCTGTTTCCCAAAAATGATAACATCATCACCTATTTTAACTTTTGATCCTTGACCAAGTTCAATGATGGTCAGATCCATGCATACATTACCAATAATAGGAAAAAACCTATGGTTAATCAATACCTTATATTTTCCATTACCAGAACCTCGCAAAAGTCCATCTGCATATCCAATATTAACAATAGCTATCTCACCAATTTCTTCCATTACACCCTTTCGATTGTAACCAACCGATTGTCCTTGCTCAACTTCCTTAATTTGAATTACTTTGGCTTTTAGCGTATGGACTTTTTCAAGTGATCCCGCAAACTTACCCGTTATATCAATTCCGTATAGCCCTAAACCTAGTCTTACGAGCTCAAAATGGTACTGGGGAAACCTCAAAATTCCGGCTGTGTTTAAAACGTGTCTTGCAGGTTTATACCCTAGGATATGGGAAATTTGATCGTACATGCTTTCAAATCTAGAAATCTGCTCATGGGTCCAATCATCATGATTTTCATCCTCACTACTTGTTAGATGTGTAAAAACTGTTGCCACTTTTATAGATGATTGGTTCTTCAATATATGAATCAAGGCTCCAGTTTCGTGTTCACTTATACCTAATCTTCTCATGCCAGTATCTAGCTTAAGATGAATTTTAAGAGGAATTTCATTGCTTTCGGGCAAGCTTTCAATGACAGCCTTTAAAAAAGATATACTATAAATTTCCGGCTCCAAATCCCACTCTATGAAATCATCAGTGAGATGAACCTCCGGATTTAGAATCATTATCGGCAGATTGATCCCGGATTTTCTGAGTGAAATACCTTCATCTACAAATGCAACAGCGAGATAATTGACTTTTTTAAACTCCAGAAATTTGCCCAACTCATGGCTTCCAGATCCGTAAGCGGATGCCTTAATAACGGCAATAATCCCAGTATGATCTGATATTCTGGATGAGAAAAATCTCAGATTATGGTCTAAGGCATGAAAATCCGTTTCCATCACTACCGAATGTCCTAAGTCAGACAAGGCATGTACTACCCTATCAAGAGCAAACCTACGGGCCCCTTTTATTAATATAGCTTTGCCTTATAGGTCAAGTTTATTAATTTGATGTAGCAATTCATCTGTAGTTTTATAGAAACTGCAAGTAACTACCATATCAAAAAAACTGGCATTCTCATCTCTTATCTGCCCCACAAAATAAATATGTTCAATTGATTCTTTTTGTAACAAATCAACAAGCACACCCAAAAACTCTTGATCATCTATTCCAATCTGATCGAACTCCGAAATGATGAGCACTTTTGGAAGATTTCCTGCCTGTTGGGAAAGAAATTCTAAGGCAACCTTTAATGATTGAATATCAGCATTATACGTATCATTAATCAAAATACTACCGCCGATACCGGATTTTAATTCCAGTCTCATGGGTAAATTGTGCAGTTGATTAACTTTTTTCTGAATGATTTCAAAGTCTATGCCAGCCCAAAGCATATAAGTAATGCAATGCATCACATTCTGAACTGATGCTTGATCACTAAATGGGAGATAAAGAATTTTCTCTACGCCAATATGGTCAAAATGTACCTCAGAAAAGTTATTTTGGGTAATCAATTCTTTTATCCTTATATAGGTAGAATGTTCAGAAAACCCCCATGACATCAATTTTTTGTCCTGAAATCTTTCCATTATGGTATGATGTATAAGATGATTGTCAGTATTGTAGATAATGACATCCGCACCAGAAAATAATTTAATTTTTTCATTAAGTTTGTGCTGATCATCTTTAAATCCGGCGGCATGTGCATCTCCAATATTAGTGAGTATCCCAATATTTGGCCGAATCATTTTTTCCAGAAGTTCCATCTCTCCGGGTTTTGAAATTCCAGCTTCAAATATGCCCAACTGATGGTAATTTTCAATTTGCCAAACAGAAAAAGCCACACCCGTCTGAGAATTATAACTTTTCGGACTTTTAACCACTTTTTTATCACCCATCATCTGAGCAAGCCATTCCTTTATGGTAGTTTTCCCATTCGAACCCGTTATGGCCACAATATCAAGATGGCTAAATCTACTTCTATGGTAAGCCGCAATCTGCTGTAACGCAACTAGGGTGTCTTTAACAATAAAAAAATTAGCCTTTATAAAATCCGGTATTCTATAGTTTTGATTGACTACAAAATTTTCTACGCCCTTAGAATACGCATCTTCGATAAAATAATGGCCATTATGCAAAGTACCTTCGAGTGCAAAAAATAGTGCTTTATTTGCATCAGGTAAATTTCTGGAATCCGTTGATAGCCAGCTTATTAATGCTTTAGCTTCATGTATACGGGCTTCATATCCCTTAATTGCTGT
>JAUMBJ010000128.1:0-9400 GCA_032115755.1 Saprospiraceae bacterium | reverse complement strand
TAACTTCGACAACAGAATAATCCATATTTAATCTTGTAAGTCTAATCCTATATCTCTTCTAAAATATTTTCCTTCAAATTGAATTTGATCGGCCACAAGAATTGATTTTTTAACAGCGTCATTTAAATTGGGGCCCAGCGTGGTAACCGCAAAAACTCTACCTCCTGAAGTCTTAAGTTGGTTTTGATCTGATATTGTCCCTGAATGAAAAAGTAAACTTCCATTTGTATCTTCAGGCACATTTATGACATAACCTTTACGAAAATGTTCTGGATATCCACCAGAGACTACAACAACTGTTGCTGCTGTTTGTGTATCCAAAGAAATTTTCTGCCCTTGTAAGTTTTTTGATGATGCAGCGTCAAGGAGTGATATAAAATCACTTTTTATTCGGGGAAGTACAGATTCAGTCTCAGGATCTCCCATTCTGCAATTATATTCTATAACATAAGGTTTATCACCCACTTTAATTAAACCGAAAAAGACAAAACCTACATAATCCATTCCCTCCGATTTTATTCCATTTATGGTAGGTCTAATAATATTATCCTCCACTTTTTGCATTAAATCTCCGTTTTGCACAAAAGGTACTGGAGATATTGATCCCATACCGCCTGTATTTAGTCCGGTATCACCTTCGCCTATACGTTTGTAATCCTTAGCTTCCGGAAGCAATACGTAGTCCTTTCCATCTGTAATTGCAAAGACAGAAAACTCAATGCCGTCAAGAAACTCTTCAATAACTACTGTATTTGAAGCTTCACCAAATTTACCACTCAACATATTTTTTAGCTCCTGTTGAGCATCTTCAAGTTTGTCAATAATAAGTACACCTTTCCCGGCAGCAAGACCATCAGCCTTTAATACATAAGGAGATTTTAGGGAACCAAGAAATTTAAGTCCTTCAGCTGTGTTGTCAGCATTTACTTCAAAATAAGCTGCTGTAGGTATGTTATATTTTTGCATAAACTTTTTGGCGAATGCCTTACTTCCTTCGAGCATAGCAGCATGTGCAGAGGGGCCAATAACCTTTACCGTTGAATTTCTTTCCTTGAAGTAATCTGTTATTCCAGCAACCAAGGGCGCTTCAGGACCAACAACTAGTAAATCAATGAGATTTTTTTCACAAAAGGAAAACAAAGCTTCAAAATCTTCTAGCGATAAAGAAACACACTCAGCCAATTGACCTATACCGGGATTACCGGGTGCAGCAAAAAGTTTTCCACATTGCATACTTTTGCTTAGAGCGTATACAAATGCATGTTCTCTTCCTCCACTTCCGAGTACAAGTATATTTTTAAGCATCATATAATTTATAATATTTTACAAAGGTAGCTAAAAATTAACTAAAGCATATTGACTCAAAAATGTAATAATAGGTTTAAAATGCTTTAAAACTGAAGGGTTTAATCTTTTGTATTTTACGAATTAACCTTACCTTTGTGGCCGATTGACAAAATTTTATCATTAAAAAACGCATAATTTAACAATCATGGGACAAAATCTAATTTTATTGATTCCTGTTTTTGGAGTTTTGGGACTCCTATTTACCTTTTGGAAATATGGATGGGTAAGCAAGCAGGATTCCGGAAATGAAAGAATGGCTAAGATCGCCGAAAATATTTCTGAAGGAGCTATGGCATTTCTTAGAGCTGAATATAAAGTTCTTTCAATTTTTGTGTTAGCAGTAGCAATATTACTTGGGGTGAGTGGAAACACTGAAGCATCTTCCCCATTGGTTGCCCTGTCATTTGTAGTTGGTGCTTTCTGCTCTGCACTTGCAGGTTTTATTGGTATGAAAGTAGCTACTAAAGCTAACGTCAGGACTACCAATGCAGCCAGAAACAGCTTAAGTAAAGCGCTGGAAGTTGCTTTTGCAGGAGGATCTGTAATGGGAATGGGCGTCGTAGGGCTTGGTGTTTTAGGTCTGGGATCCCTTTTTGCTTTGTATAATAATATGGGCTGGGATGCTAACAAAGTTATTACGGTATTGACTGGTTTTTCGTTCGGTGCATCTTCGATTGCTCTATTTGCCAGAGTAGGAGGAGGTATTTACACAAAAGCTGCAGATGTTGGAGCTGACTTAGTAGGAAAAGTGGAAGCGGGAATTCCTGAAGACCATCCGCTAAACCCGGCTACAATTGCAGACAATGTTGGTGATAATGTTGGTGACGTCGCAGGTATGGGCGCGGATTTATTCGAATCTTACGTAGGTGCTATAATCGGTACTATGGTAATAGGTGCTTCCTTTATCGGATTGGCAGGTTTTGAAAATACAAATCCATTTAATGGTTTAAACGCAGTTTTACTTCCCCTTGTTTTGTCAGGTGTCGGAATTATCACTTCTATCCTAGGCACATTCTTTGTTAAAGTTAACGAAGGTGGTGACCCTCAAAAAGCACTAAACAGAGGAGAATTTATTTCAGCAGCATTAATGTTGGCGTTTACATATTTTATTGTGCAATGGTTATTACCTGCCTCATGGTCAGTCGAAGGTGACGCAACAAGCTATTCAGCAAATGGAATCTTTATAGCAGTTATTATAGGTTTAGTAGCAGGATTATTAATTGGTATCGTTACAGAATTTTATACAGGGACAGGCACAAAACCTGTTAAATCGATAGTTAGACAATCTCTTACAGGATCAGCAACAAATATCATAGCTGGTCTTGGAGTGGGGATGCAATCAACAGCAATTCCTATTCTGATTCTGTCAGCTGGAATTATTGGATCTTACCATTTTGCAGGACTTTATGGAATCGCTATAGCAGCAGTAGGTATGCTTTCTAATACAGGGGTGCAGTTGGCTGTAGATGCTTATGGACCTATATCTGATAATGCAGGTGGTATTGCGGAAATGGCAGATCTTCCTAAAGAGGTAAGACAAAGAACAGATAAATTGGACGCTGTAGGTAATACTACTGCAGCTATCGGAAAAGGGTTTGCAATTGGATCTGCGGCTCTTACAGCGCTAGCTCTATTTGCTGCATTTATGCAAACAGCTGGAATCTCTGCTATAGACGTAGCTAAGCCAGTGGTTATGTCAGGATTGCTTATCGGGTCCATGCTGCCATTTCTCTTCTCCGCATTATCTATGAATGCTGTGGGTAGAGCAGCTATGGATATGATCCAGGAAGTAAGAAGACAATTTGCCAACATACCAGAACTTAAAGCTGCATTAGAAATGATGCGCAAAAATGATGGTACTGAATTTAAAAACTGGACTGAAGAAGATAAAGCAGTTTTTGAAAAAGCTAATGGAAAAGCAGAGTATGGAAAATGTGTAGAAATTTCTACAAAAGCTTCTATTAGAGAAATGGTTATTCCAGGCCTTTTAGCTGTATTGGCACCTATAGCCATTGGATTTTTAGGTGGTAAGGAAATGCTTGGGGGACTACTTGCTGGAGTTACAGCTACTGGTGTCCTAATGGCTATTTTCCAGTCTAATGCAGGTGGAGCATGGGATAATGCCAAGAAAATGTTTGAAGAAGGTGTAGAGATCGAAGGTAAAATGTACTACAAAGGCTCAGATCCGCACAAAGCTACAGTAGTTGGTGATACAGTAGGCGATCCATTTAAGGATACTTCAGGTCCTTCCTTAAACATTCTTTTAAAACTGATGTCAGTTGTAGCATTAGTAATCGCACCATTCCTATAATAATCATTAAATATTAACAAAAAAAGCCCTGCAAAAGCCGGGCTTTTTTTGTTAATATGAATATCAATTTAGAGAAAAATCTGAAACTTTTAATTCAATTTAATTGTTATTTATTTTTAATTTCTAATTTAAAATTTCCATTTTTTTTCATTACAAAACTTTCTTAAAATGTATCCTGTAGAACTGACAACCCCAATAGCAAAAGATTTAACTGATTTTGGTTTTGAAGGATTACATACTCCTGAAGAAGTAACCTCAACTTTGGAGAATACAAAAGGTTCACTTCTAATGGTGGTAAACTCAGTGTGTGGATGTGCTGCGGCCAATGCCAGACCAGGAGCAAAAATGTCATTACAAGGCGATAAAAAACCTGAAAAACTTGTAACGGTTTTTGCGGGTGTTGATCGAGAAGCCGTAGATAAAGCAAGAGAATTTCTTTTACCTTACCCGCCTTCGTCACCTTCCATAGCGCTTTTTAAAGATGGACAATTAGTGCATATGTTGGAAAGAAGACATATTGAAGGAAACTCCGCTCAAGCGATAGCAGCAAATTTAATGCAAGCATACGAAAGATATTGTTAGACTAAAGAGCGAAACTTCGCCCTTTTTTATTACAATGGACAGTATTCCGTAAACAACATCCTTGCTTTACCCTGCAAGTCATTTAAAATTTCTGTTCGAAGAAAATTATGGCCACTAAAAACTTCTTTTACATCATTGGCACGAAATTCATTAATTTCTACTCCAATAATAGAAGGGTGACTTTTAAATTTAACAAAGTCACGTATAGCTATATAAAATTCCATAGGGTCTTGTTGGACAAATAATGCCAGGTGAGGTTCATGAATGACAACATCTTTGCCCATCATACTCGTTTCAGCCGAGGTAATATAAGGAGGATTACTGACGATGATTTCTGCAAAAGGCAAATCTTTCCAAACAGAAGAATCAAGAAAATCTATTTTTGAAAAAGTAATATCTGCATGCAGATTTGTTGCATTTATTTTAGCGACTTTCAATGCATCTTCACTTACATCAATCGCATGAATCCTCGCGTCTTTTCGCTTCAATGCCATTGTCAATGCAATGGCTCCTGATCCAGTACCGATATCTAGTATTACCGGCGATTTTAATGATTTTATTTTCAACAGCAGAGTATATACCAACTCTTCTGTCTCGGGTCTCGGAATTAGGACGTGTTCATTAACATAAAGTGAATACCCATAGAAGGGTGCATTTTCACAGATGTATTGCCAGGGTATATTTAATGAAATTTGCTTCCTGATGATAGCTATCTTGTCCAGTGATGTCGCATCAAGTAATTCCTCAGAATTTAGGGAAACGCCAATTTTATCCATAAAAATATACCTGCCAATTCTGTCGGCTTCAACTTCTGAATTTCCTTGAATCAAAAGTTGATTTTTTAAACTATTAAAAGCACGTTTACCTGTCATCTATTCAAAAATATAGCTAAAAAAACGAAAATTGCTAATATGTGATAAAACATATACCATTTGACATCGATGATATCATGCATATAGAGCTTAAGATACTTGCGCATGTAATATAGTAATACAATTTTTTGTATCAGATAGGCAGCTACAGTGGCAAATACTAAGCCGAAAACACCCCATATATGCATCCACCAAAGAGATAGTAAAATATTAATTATAATTTCAATAATACTACTTATAAACATTTCTTTTCGATATCCTCGGGCAAGCAATATAGTATGAGGCATCAATAGTCTTGAACCAATTATGAATAAATAGATATTGAAAATGTGTGCAGAAGTTTCAAAAGCAGGACTGTAAAAAAAAGAAAACAACATAGGGCTTAACACCATTAATAATATACTTCCTGGAAAGAATATATGCATGTACATGTTTACCTTTTGTTTCAATTGACCAATGTCCTGGCTCACGGCAAGAAGAGGAATTAATGCTGTACTCAGTGAACTCATAATCATTATAGAAAAAGGAAGCTCTCTTGCTCCATATCTAAATACAGGGAAAAAATCTTTACTGTAGTATTGAACTGCCAATAAATTATCTATGAGATCCATGGCCTGACTCAATAGAGCAAGCAGCATAAAAGTTACCACCGGTTTTTTCCAAGATAACCCTGTCAATGATTTCATTGACACCCAGCCATCTCCATAAACTAAAAAGACAGAAACAGCCGTTTTTAAGATAGATATAATTACAAGCGATATTAAGATGGCTTCAATTGACTTAAAAAAATAAAGACCATAACTAAAACCTCCCAATGTAAAAATAAAAAATATACTACTAAACTGATAAATGGCATTGGTCTTGCGCTTTAGCATTAAAACAATTTCACCAAAAACAGAGGTAGCACTGCAAATGATATATAATGTTAACCAACCCAACCATGGTATTTTCGCATTACTTAAAAAATACAAGGCCAGATAATCACTTAAAATAACTAATAGGATACCCGCGCAACATCCTGCAAAAAGCATGATTAAAAAGTACTTTTGAATAAGCGCACTTTGAGTTTTTTTCTCAATAGTTGCATATTCATTGATTAATGCATCTTTAATCCCTCCTTGCCAAAAAAAACTTACCGAAAAAGCGATCAACATAATAATTTCGTAACTTCCAATTTCTTCAAGTTTTAAAGGTGAATGTACGAGCATTATACTCATTATAATACTGCCAAGGTATCTGAGTACCTGCGTAAACTGATATGCATGTATATGGTCAGTACAAAACTGTTCTAAGTCCGCTTTAAGTCCCCTAACAGAAATTGAATTTATTAGCATTTCGTTTAATAATAAGTTTTACTAAATAAAAGCAATACCAGAATTTTCAATAAGTTTTTAAATAAAATCATGATTCAGATAAAACTGAATGTTTATAGTTAAAACGTAGCAAGCGCTTTATTAACTTACATTAAATGAAATACTTTATATAGAAATCAAAAAAATCGTGTTATATTTTACAAAATCTAAAAGATTGCATTTCTTTTCCAGATCGAATCTGCAGGATATAAACACCAGCTTGGAGATGTGAAATATCCCACTCCTGATTTTGATATGGCAGCAAATAAGACCTACCCATGGAATCAAAAATAAAAAAGTCAAAAGGTCCATCGTAATTGGTTAGATGAAGTTTTTCGGTGGCTGGATTTGGTAAAATTCTTACTTCTCTAAGCGACATGGAAGATGTACCTACCCAACAAGCCTGGAATAACGCATCAAAGTTTTCACAGGTTTCCCCATTTCCATATATGATGGGGTCATTATTGTTTGCCACAATAAACCAGCATATCGGATTGGACGAACAAAACTCGAGATTTGGATTATTTGTTATGATTAATTTTTTCATGATCTGATAAGTATCATATTGTCTTCCAATAGCATTAAGTATTGGGTTGCTTTCTACAATTAATGCACCCATTTCAAGTAATTCTTCAAATTGAAGCGTATCCGTTAAATGCATATTTTGTGACACAATAAATGCGCCCCCAATCCGTTCAAGATTATCAAGACCATGTATATTTTTTAAACTATCGTTTCTAATTATGGCCAAATCCTTAGAGATAGTAATAATATTTTCAAGCCCGGATAAATCCTTGATTCTGGGATTTTGTGATAGATAAAAATCATGTAGATGGAAGACGTTTAACATGCCATCAAGACTTAATAAGTCAGCATTTGAAGTGATAGCCAGTTTTCCCCCAATAGAATCAAGTGATGATAATCCTTTCAAATCCGGAATTGAAATTTCGGATAATTCCATATCTCCAATAACTGCCTCCAGAGAATTCAGATCTTGCAGTGTTTTTATTTTCGGATTATTCTTAATTGTAATGTTTTGGCAAGAATCAAGTCTACCAAAAATTTTAAGGTCAATTAAGAGAGGATTACCTGAAATAGAAATACGTATCGATTTTGAAAATTCTGGAACTGGACCTTGAAGTGTTGTCAAATTATTATTTGATTTAATCTCGAGCTTAGAGATTATCCTTTCCAGAGAAGTTAATGCACTGATGTCTGCCAGCGCGTTATTATTTGATAATTCAAATGCATTTACCAATCTAAGTTTTTGTAGTCCTTCCAGATTTATTAAAGAGGGATTACCAACTATTTGGAGTGTATCTCTTATTTCTTCAATATTTTTGAATCCGTCCAGTGTCGAAATATCATCACCTGAAATTGTTAATGATCCATAAATTACTTTACAACCATAATATTTTTCATAAAAATCATCCACTTCCTTTTGTGACTGAATCTCTACACGCTCATTGATTAGACAAGTTTCACTAAATCGGCGCGCAAGATTTACTGCTCTCAAAGCATCTATACGCCCGTAGCCATATACAGCATTAGGAGATTGATTACCTGGAAACTGCCCACAATCCTGCGTTGATATTAAGGGTTCGGCAGACCGCTTTAATATATCTTCAATAATTTCAACTTTACCAGCCAGGGCAGGATTTGCACTGATAATGAGGGCAACTGTTCCGGCAACATGTGGTCCTGCCATACTGGTTCCGCTAAAATTACGATATTGTCCATCTTTAATAACGGAACGAACACCCTGACCAGGAGCAGAAACATCAGGTTTTAATCTATTACTGCCATCTACAGTAACAGGTCCTCTGCTGCTGAATCCAGAAATTTCATCTGTCTGCCTCGTTGAGCCTACTGAAAAAGATGCGGCAAATTGAGCTGCCGGGGTATTAACTGTTTCACAATTTGATCCACTGTTACCTGCAGAAACTACAACTACCACTCCTGACAATTTAAGGTTCTGAACAGCTGTCTCCATTACTGACCAATTTGATGTGTTGCATCCCTCTTCGTTTGGACATCCCCAGGAATTATTAATGACATGTGGCGCAAGTGAAGGATTAGGGTTATTACCCTCTAGATCCCATGGTGCCAAAAACCATTCAAAACATTCAATATACGTAGATGGCTTGCCCCATCCTCGCTCCATATTTCTGCAAGCCATCCAGGTGGATTCGGGTGCAACGCCTATTTTATTTTCGTCATCTTCACCTACCATTGTACCCATAGTATGGGTTCCATGGTTGTTATCATCACATGGTGCTTTAATACCATAACCACATGGATTTATTGTATCAGCACCATTGAGCTCGTTAGGCTCTCTAATAGCGTCATGCCAGTTGTAATCATGGACTACACCACTTTCAGTTTGTCCCCGGTATTTATTTTTAAGCGGACTAACATCCCATGCATATCCGGTGTCTTGTCCTCCTACCACTACACCAGATCCTTTAATACCTAAAAGCCAAACACTATCAGCTTTAATTTTAAGAATTCCCCATTCAGGATCAACCTGACGCGACAAAGATTCATTGGAATCTTCAAAATAGTGCAACACCTGCTGATAACTATCGTCATAAATAAACTGAACTTCGGGCATAGCACTAATTTCAAGAATCTGCGCCTTATTTGCTTGAAAACTCAGACCATTTACAATATAAAAACTTCTGTAACTAATGTTCCTGCTTTTAAAGTATTCAACAATATTCACTTGAGAAGATGTTGCTGTTGATGTCAGCAGGTTGTACACATGCTGAGCTTTTTCATTTTTTGTAAGCTTACCTACATGTTCACTTAAACTTGCCTTTTGATTCAGTACTACAAAACAGGAAAATGTTTCCTGATTTAAATTGGTCAGCTTTTGAAATAAAACATTGTCCAATTTTTTGGAAGGGGCTTGAGCAATAAGATTTATCATTGCG
>JAUMBJ010000127.1:0-13891 GCA_032115755.1 Saprospiraceae bacterium | reverse complement strand
TTAAATTAGCTTGTTGCATTTAAATTATGAAGATAATTCTAAAAATGTTCAATTTTTTTTAGCATTTTAGTCCCCAAATTATGTACTTGTTTTCATGGGAGAGCTAGCCTGCAAAACAACTAATTGAAATCTAATTTGTTGGAGAAAAGAAAGAAACAATACCCAAAATCCTATAAAAACCATTGAAATTAAAATCTTAATTAATAATAAACTGAATGGCATTATTATATAAAAACAATAGTTATTTAGTATTTCCTAGTTTTTAAATGCATAAAAATATTTGAAGCTGAAGTAAAATCCTTTTGCATTCCTTTCAAAGTGAAGTTGACATGACATGAACATGAAATGATTACACAAACCAGTATGATTATTTCTCGTGCAAAACGCGAGTTCGACTGCATCCTAAATACAAATTTCGTTGTTCATTACATATGGCCTTAAAAATAGTCATGCGTAGTGTGATGAACAAAAAACAAACTTTAGAATAAATAGAAAAAATGTTGTATGAATAGAAAATGGTTTTTATTTGTTTGGATACTTTGGTTGATACCGTTTATCATGGCAGGTCAGAATCAAAAGCCTACCATAAAATTTGGGTTACTAAAATACAGCGGTGGCGGAGACTGGTATTCCAATCCAACATCTTTGGTCAATCTGGCGGCTTTTTGCAATAGACAGCTTTTTACCAATATTGACCTGGAATATGGTATTGTAGATGTTGGCAGCGCCGAGATTTTTAACTATCCATGGCTCCACATGACAGGGCACGGAAACGTAGTATTTTCATCATCTGATGCCTCAAACCTTCGAAACTATTTATTATCTGGTGGATTTTTACACATAGACGATAACTATGGTATGGATCCATTTGTACGGGTGGCCATGAAAAAAGTTTTTCCGGAATTACAGTTTATTGAATTGCCATTCCAGCATGAAATTTATAATCAAAAATTCAAGTTTCCTAATGGCCTACCTAAAATACATAAACATGATGACAAACCAGCAAGGGGCTATGGACTGTTTTGGGAAGGAAGGCTTGTATGTTTCTACAGCTACGAATGTGATTTAGGTGACGGCTGGGAGGATCCTGAAGTCCATAATGATCCAGAAGATATAAGAATGAAAGCCCTGCAGATGGGTGCTAATATTATACAATACGTTTTTAGAACATAATTCCAAATCTATAATTCTAATTTCCATGCGCAATCTCATAAAAAACATTTTTTTTAGCATTACAGCTTTAGCATTCGTTGCTTCTTCACATATTTCGGTAGCCTATGCCCAAAAATCAAAAGCTGAAAATGCGCTATTATGGAAAATCACAGGTAAAAACCTAAAAAAGCCTTCCTTTATTTTCGGAACTATTCATATCATTGATGCCAAAGACTATTTTCTTCCTGAAGGTACACTTTCTGCCATGGAGTCATCAGATAGGATTTGTTTTGAAATAGATATGGCTGAAATGTCGGACATGTCCTCTATGATGGGAATGCTACAAAAAATCTATATGTCAGATGGACTATCGATCAAGGATCTACTTTCAGAAGCAGACTACAAATTGGTTTCTAATCATTTTTCAAAGCAAGGACTTCCCATGTTTTTTATGGAAAGAATGAAACCGATGTTCCTGACCGTATTTGCATCTGGCGATATAAATCCAATGAGCCTCGATCAAGGAACCATGAAGTCATATGAAATGGAGTTTTATAGTCTAGCAAAATCCATGAAAAAGCAGACGGGAGGCCTGGAAACTGTAGATTTCCAAATAAGCCTTTTTGATGAGATACCTTATGACGTACAGGCAAAAATGTTGGTAGAAGCTGTAAGATCTGGCAATAGTGACCAGAATGGAGAATTTAGTATCATGATTGAAAGTTATAAAAATCAGAACATTGAAAAGCTAGCCTCGTTGATCAATAGCAGCGAAAGCAGTATAAGTGGTTTTGAGGATGCTTTGCTCTTTAAACGAAATTCAAGCTGGATACCGCTTATGGAGACTCAAATGGCTAAAGAGCCAACGTTTTTTGCCGTTGGTGCAGGACATCTTGGGGGAGAAAAAGGTGTAATTAATCTATTAAGAAAAACAGGTTATAAAGTTAAGCCAGTCTTTGAATAAAGTAGCAAACGGGCTACTTCAGGTACCATAATTGTATAGGTTGGTTATGATATAAAAGACCTGCTTTAAAAATATTAAACTTACTATTTTTCGATAAATGGAAATAATAATCATGGATGATTCCATTCAAGCTAAATATCGACCTAATTTTCACCCTGTACCGGTAAAATTAATGATGGATCATTATTCCTTACATTATTGACTTTTTCTGAAACTCTGTAAGCCTTTAAATTTTCAGATGGATATGGTGGAATTTGTTTTATCAATTCAATAGGAGAAATTTCGTCATCTAGCCATAGCGATTCGTGCTCCCTTTTTAAAATAACGGGCATTCTGTCGTGAATATGTTGCATAAATTCATTGGCTTCTGTAGTGAGCATGGTAAATGAAAATACTGGAGTCCCACCGGGCTGATGCCATTCTTCCCATAATCCTGCTACGGCAAAGATATCTGTATCTGTGACTTGTATTCTATAAGGCATTTTAGCAGCTCCAGAGCGCTTCCATTCGTAGAAACCATCCAAAGGTACCAGGCACCGTCTTGATTTGACTGCTTGTCTAAATGCCGGCTTTTCGAAAACAGTTTCTACTCGGGCATTAATCATGGAAGCACCAATCTTAGGATCTTTGGCCCAAAATGGTATCAAGCCCCATCGAAAAATATGAAAATGTCTTTTGTCCTGATTGATAATCACTGGACACATATTGGTAGGTGCAATATTATAATTGGGCAATGGATTGTACCTTTCAAGCTCTTCAGTATAAAAAGTTGCCTGAAATCGTTTTTCCAGTTCTTTTTCAGTTTTAGTCAGGGATGATCTGCCACACACTATCAGGAACTTTTTCTTACAAAGCAATCTACATTTTTTGCTTTAAGTACCGTAGCTGCTTTGCGAGCTTCTTCCTCATTATTATAGTCTCCTGCAATCACTGTAAGATACCCAGACGTTGAAGATTTAACAATTCTTGCTTTTGTATAACCAAGGCCTTTAAGTTTTGCAATTTGACTTTGTGCATTTTTTTCTTCGAGGTAACTTCCTGCTACGACAACATATCCAACGCTAGAAGATTTTTTTTCAGGAGATAATTTTTCTGTAGATTTCGGTGTTTTTTCTTCCGTATTTTTTTGATTTTTAGTACTCGTTTTGTTGTTTTCCTCTTTTGGTTTTTCCTTTTTCTTTTGGCTTTCCTTTACAGGATTAATTTCGGAAACTGTAGCCTGTTTTTCCTGTTTTTTACTTTCCTGATTTCCTTCTCCAATTTGTGATGTAACTTCTGAAGGGGTTGTTGACAGATTTTCCTCACCAAAAAGTTCCTGATCACTAATCCATCCCAACGTATCGTCGGCAACCAGAGTGTCTTCCTGAACAATTGTATCTGCAGTCTCAGGAATAACCTGCTCTTTAGGTGTGTTGGTTCTTTTATTGCTTTCCATTATTGCTGTAACCCAAAAATATGCAATTAGGACAATTACCGCAAATACTACAATTTTTATGACCCGACTTGTTACTGATTTTTTTTCTTCCTCCATCATACTAATATGACTTAGTTTTAATTATGTAATCAGGTTATGAATATTTTTGGGACTTTTATATTTAAAAAGCTCATTAACAGATGCAAAGATATACAAATTCCTAATAATAAATGTCATAAATCTTTGACCATTGGCAATACATATTTTTTATAAGACAAAAAGCCTGTTTTATTACACTATTTGACTTTCTATTTTAATCCCATTTTTCAAAAGCCTGTCAATCAAATCATTACCCAAGGCTTCTGCCGGAGTCTGAACGCCAAAAGAAAGGCTTCCTTTTCTATCTTTATCCAAAACAGCAAATGTAGATTCTGAAAACATTTTTGCTGTCTCATCATATCCTGGATCCCCACCTGACATCACTACCTTTACCACTTGGGAAGGAGTTTTGGCCACACAAGTAAATCTGAATACTGATCGGGATCTTCTTTGCTGATTGGGGCCAGTACCGGGTGCAAATTTTTTCAACATATAGTTTCTGAATGCCTTAAATCTTACAAGCACCATGGCGAACAATATGGGCATTATCATTTTTATCACTTTTAAAAATGACGATCTGACAAAAAACTGGGCATAGGTAAAAGCCTCACCGTAGATTTCAGCCATTTTATGAGCACTTCTTTTTACAATATGAGGATCGACTACCGGCATTGGAACAGCCCAAGCCTTAACATCCGTATTCAGATGTATTGTTAGGGATATCTTAGGGGCGTTAGGGTGTTTTGGCAAAGATGGGATACGAGATTTCTCCATAACTTGCCTGTGTAACGCGTTTATTGCTGTTGTTATAGTCCCTCCGGAAAAAGTTGCATTGGTCTGGACAAAACCCCAGACCGCCTTTGGTTCATTTGCTGGCAGCAACTGCATAGCCTTAAAAACCGTAATATCCGCAGGAATACTATCAAATCCGCAGCAATTAATGATACAGCAATTATTTTGTTTTGCCTCCTTGTCAAAAGAGGAATATACATTGGCAACAAATGCGGGTTCGCCTGTAATGTCAAGATAATGGGTGCCTGATGTCACACAAGCCTCGACGACTATTTTACCATACCAATTGAAAGGTCCTGCGGCATTCATCAAGATTTGGGTAAGACCAGCCATGCTTTTGATTTCATCTTTGTTTTCTACATCGGCAAGAATGATGTCTGGTCTTGTTGAAAGTTCTTTTTGTAAAGCCTCGAGCTTTTTGAAATTTCTGCCAGCAATGGCCCATTTGGCGTTATTCGATGAAATATTTTTATCTAAATACGATGCTATAAGCTGTCCTGTAAATCCAGTTGCTCCAAATAGTATGATATTGTATTTTTTATGCATCTTGGTATATTTTTACAAAGCTGCATAAATTTCCGCTTTGAATTACTAAATTACTCAACAAATGCAGTTATAATTTTACTAAAAAGTTATTTATAAGTAAAAAAAACAACCAAATAACCATATTAATAATCGCCTACGTAGCTTTCACAATTATGTCATTTTAAAAAACATTTTCCTTTGTATTTGATAGAATAAAAACATATTTGCCTCTGAATTGTAATATGATATAATGATAGAATTCCTTACCTTTGTGCGATTTTTTAACCAATATTTCAAGCTATGGCATTTGATATAGACATGATCAGATCTGTGTACGGACAGATAGCTCACAAAGTTGACCACGCAAAAAAAGCACTTAATAGACCACTCACGCTTACGGAAAAAATACTTTTTGCACACCTCCATACAGATAGTCCTGTGCAGGATTTTAAAAGAGGTAAAGACTATGTATTTTTTGCTCCCGACAGGGTAGCTATGCAAGATGCAACTGCACAAATGGCATTATTGCAATTTATGACAGCTGGAAGAAAAAAAGTAGCTGTTCCGTCAACTGTACATTGTGATCACCTGATTCAGGCCAAAATAAATGCTGATATTGATCTGAAAGGCGCACTCGACACCAATTCGGAAGTATTTGCTTTTCTGCAATCTATTTCCAATAAATATGGAATTGGTTTCTGGAAACCAGGCGCAGGAATCATTCATCAAGTTGTCCTTGAAAATTATGCTTTCCCTGGAGGAATGATGATTGGTACAGATTCGCACACCGTAAATGCTGGTGGTCTAGGCATGATTGCTATTGGCGTAGGTGGAGCTGATGCCGTTGATGTTATGGCTGGAATGGCCTGGGAATTGAAAATGCCTAAACTCATTGGCGTAAAGCTTACCGGAAAGTTATCCGGTTGGACATCACCCAAAGATGTTATTCTAAAAGTGGCCGGTATATTGACCGTAAAAGGAGGGACTGGTTGTATTCTTGAATATTTTGGTGAAGGTGCCAATGCCATGTCGTGCACTGGAAAAGGTACAATTTGTAATATGGGTGCAGAAATTGGAGCTACCACTTCTACTTTCGGTTACGACGAATCCATGTCGCGATACTTACGAGCTACTGGAAGAACAGACGTTGCAGAACTTGCCGATCAAGTAGCTGAATATCTAACAGCTGATGCGGAATGCTACGATCACCCGGAAAAATATTTTGATCAGGTAATTGAAATTAACCTTTCTGAGTTGGAGCCACACATCAATGGCCCATTTACACCGGATCTGGCTACACCAGTTTCTCAAATGAAGGAAGTATTAAAAGGAAAAGACTGGCCGGTAGATGTTCAAGTGGGTCTTATAGGGTCTTGCACCAACTCTTCTTACGAAGACATTTCAAGGGCAGCTTCACTGGCATCTCAAGCAATACAGAAAAATTTAAAAACTAAGTCAGAATTTACCATAACACCAGGATCCGAACAGGTCCGATTTACGATTGAGCGTGATGGATTGATTGATATTTTTGAAAAAATCGGCGCCAAAGTTTTTGCAAACGCTTGCGGACCTTGTATTGGACAATGGGATCGCGTTGGTGCAGATAAAAAAGAGAAAAATACCATTATACATTCTTTTAACAGAAACTTTTCAAAGCGTGCTGATGGAAACCCCAATACACACGCTTTCGTTGCGTCTCCTGAAATAGTTACAGCCATTGCAATGGCTGGACGATTGGATTTCAACCCATTGACAGACAAATTGATTAATGAAGCTGGCGAGGAGGTGATGCTGGATGAACCTACAGGCTATGAATTGCCTCCCCTAGGTTTTGACGTGCAGGATGCCGGTTTTATTGCGCCCGCTGAAGATGGTTCAGGCGTTGAAGTTGCTGTTCATCCGCAGTCTGACAGACTGCAACTGCTGGAACCCTTTGTTCCAATTACGGCAGACCAGCTTAGAGGTATGAGACTATTGATTAAAGCAAAGGGTAAATGTACGACGGACCACATATCTATGGCGGGACCATGGCTTACATACCGGGGACATCTGGCCAACATTTCAAACAACACGCTTATTGGAGCAGTCAATGCATTTAATGATGAAACCAACAATGTCCTGAATCTGGAAACCAACACTTATATGCCGGTTCCGGATTCTGCCAGAACGTATCAAAAATCAGGCATTGGCACCATTGTTTTCGGCGAGGAAAACTACGGTGAAGGTTCATCAAGAGAACATGCAGCGATGCAGCCAAGGTTTTTGGGAGTTAAAGCGGTGGTTGTAAAATCGTTTGCCAGAATCCATGAAACAAATCTTAAAAAACAAGGTATGCTTGCTTTAACTTTTGCCAATCCATCGGATTATGACAAAATAAGGCAGGATGATATCATTAATCTGGAAGGTTTCGAATCCATGGAACCAGGAAAACCATTGCATATACATTTAAAGCATGCTGATGGTACCACAGATCATTTTGAGGTTGCTCATTCATACAATCAGGCCCAAATTGACTGGGTCAAATGGGGATCGGCATTGAATCAGATCAGAGCGGAACTACATACAAAATAAATATCGGAATTTATCAGTAAAAACTTATTTTATACTTAATTTTTTTATCATGTTTAAAGAATTCAGAGATTTTATTAAGACAGGTAATGTTATTGAATTTGCAGTTGCTGTTATTATGGCCGGTGCAGTTGGTAGCGTCATGAATGGATTTGTAGATCAAATTATTATGCCAATACTTGGGCAATTGATCGGTGGAATTGATTTTTCGCAATTTAAAATCGTTTTAAGTCCTGCTGTCATTGAAAATGGTCAAGAAGTTACCCCTGAGAATGCCATTAGATATGGATCCTGGATCAATAGTGTCGTAAACTTAATCATTATTGGTTTTGCCATGTTTATTGTTGTAAAAGCCTACAATAAGTATCAGAAAAAGGAAGTTACGGATGAAGCATTTAAGCTTACCACACAGGAAGAATTGCTTACTGAAATTCGCGATTTATTAAAAAAAAGGCCATCCTAACGGATATTATACATACATGTCCGATATAGGGAAAGACGTAAAAAAGGCAGCACTTTTACTGCAGAAAGGTGAAGTAATTGCTGTACCGACAGAAACAGTTTATGGCCTTGCAGGTAATGCCCTGATTCCTGAGACGGTCATTAAAATTTTTGAAATTAAGCAAAGGCCTTTTTTTGATCCACTAATCATTCATCTGCCTGATAAGGATTCTTTGGCCAAATATGTCCTTGAAATTCCTGTCAGGATACGACCATTGATGGAAGCGTTTATGCCAGGACCTTTAACTTTGTTATTGCCTAAGCGCGACGAAATTCCTGATATTGTCACGGCTGGATCTCCATTGGTTGCCGTGCGCATACCAGCTCATCCTCTGATGCTCGAATTGCTTGGCATGGTAGATTTTCCTATTGCAGCGCCAAGTGCCAATCCATTTGGATACATCAGTCCTACAACTGCTGAGCATGTAGACCTTCAGCTTGGAGAAAAAATTCCATATATTTTAGATGGTGGACCCTGTCAAATTGGAGTTGAAAGTACTATTATAGGTATGGAAGAAGATAAAATTATCATATACCGAAAGGGAGGTATTGCAATCGAAGATATTGAAAGTATTGTGGGCGAAGTAATTGTAAAAGCAGTCAGCAGCTCCAATCCTCTTGCTCCTGGAATGCTGGAAAGTCACTACGCACCTCGCATACCACTTTCAATAATCGACGCATCAGAAAAAGAAATTACAGAATATGATATCCGTACGTCTGGAATACTTTGTTTTCAAAAATATGCTGAAGCTTTTCCAATTGAACATCAAAGAATATTATCTCCCACAGGCAATATGTCAGAGGCAGCCAAAAACCTTTTTGCCATGATGCGGGAACTTGACGCACTTCCATTGAAACATATTTATGCAGAATTACTACCGGAATCCGGGCTTGGGAGGGCCATCAATGATAGACTGAGAAGAGCATCTTGTGCTTAGCTTAAAGTAAGACAAAGTTATTTTAACATCGGTCAATTGGACGCTTCAAAAGAGAATTTTCCCCGATCAATGAATTAATATTTTTTATAAAAGACTACCGGAATTAATCTTTTGACAGATAAATTTGTTTTAATCTATTGTGCCCTGCCCAAATGAGGGGATAGGTATTTCAAAAAACCCGCAGATATGTTGAGATATATTTTATTATTGGGAATATTTTCCCTTTGGCTTTCCTGTAAAGACAATAAGGAATCCATTATGAAAGACAAAAAAGGTATGGAAACTCCTACCTTAAAGCTAGAAGGATACATTGCCCAAAAATCAGTTTCTGAAAAAGATCTGAAATTAAATGGAACAGTACTTTCTTCAGAGGAGGTTGAAATAAAATCCGAAGTGGCAGGAAGATTACAAAAAATCCAGTTTAAAGAAGGTGGATTTGTGCAGAAGGGACAGGTACTTGCCACTCTGGACGATAGGGAAATTGCTGCTGAAATCAATAAATTAAAAATCGAACGCAATCTTCTCCAGATTAAAGAACAACGCCAAAAGCAATTGCTAAACGCTGAAGCAGGTACGAAGGCGGATTACGATCTTGCATTAAATGCACTTCAATCGCTTGATGCCCAAATAAATTTACTGGAAGTAAGGAAATCAAAATATGTATTGACAGCCCCATTTAGCGGTATTGCGGGATTTAGGCAGGTTAGTGAAGGGGCATATATCAATAGCGGAACAGTAATGGCCAGTATTTACAGTATATCTCCGCTTGAAATTGAATTTTCTGTACCTGAGAAATATGCTCCCCTTATGAAATCCGGCAATGCTATAAAATTTTCACAGGAGGGGTCAGAGCAGCAATTTACGGCAAATATCCATCTCATTGAGCCATTTATCGATCCGGTAAACAGAACCTTAAGATGTAGAGCACAGTTTAGCAATGGTTCACGAACTATTAAACCAGGTGCATACGTCAGAATAGATCTAAATCTTGCAAGGAATCAAAAAACTTTTGTCGTACCGGCTAAAGCTATTATTCCGGATATCAAAGGCGCCAAAGTGTTTGTAACAGAAGGAGGAAAGGGCGTATTTAGGTCAGTAAAACTCGGTTTCAGATCCGAAAATTTTGTAGAGGTGACTGAAGGTTTGCAGGAAGGTGATACCATCATCACTAATGGTCTACTTCAGTTGAAACCTGGAAATCAGGTTTCCATTACTTCATTTTTCGAAGCCGAAAAAACAACTAATTAAGTATGAATCTTCCATCACTATCTATACGCAGGCCTGTACTTTCGATAGTAATGTCCTTGCTCTTGCTTTTGTTTGGAGTCATCGGTTTTTATTCCATCGGTGTTAGGGATTATCCGAGTGTGGATCCCCCCGTTATTTCAGTAAGTACAACTTATACAGGAGCTAATTCAGACGTTATAATTTCACAAATAACGGAACCTCTGGAAGAATCCATCAATGGTATTGACGGTATTAAATCCATCACATCTACGAGTAGTGACGGCAGAAGTAATATTTCTGTCGAATTTAGCCTGGATACAGACTTGGAAACGGCAGCCAATGATGTGCGTGACCGTGTATCAAGGGCGCAAAGAAACCTTCCCCCCGATGCCAATCCGCCAATAGTTAGTAAATCTGATGCGAACTCTGGTCCAATTTTGTCACTAACTGTACAAAGTGATACCAGAGATCTGCTTTCTTTGACGGAGATTGGAAATAATTTATTCAAAGAAAGACTACAAACCATTCCAGGTGTAGCCGGTGTGAGTATTTGGGGTGAAAAGAAATATGCCATGCGCCTAATTATGGATCCCAACAAAATGGCGGCATTACAGATTACGCCGGGAGACGTAAGAAATGCCCTACAGCGGGAAAATGTAGAATTACCATCAGGTCGTATCGATGGAAGTTCAATTGAAATGACTATCCGTACCGAAGGTCGCATGGAAAGACCCGAACAGTTTAACCAGATGATTATCCGAAGAGATGGTGTCAATGTAGTGAGATTTGAAGACATAGGTCAGGCTAAGCTTGCTCCGGAAAATGAGCGGTCTCTATTGAGGGGGAATGGCGCTATTCCCATGATCGGGGTGGCCGTAACACCGCTTCCAGGGGCCAATTATGTAGAAATTGCAGACGAATTTTACCGAAGGGTGGAAGAAATTAAAAAAGACCTACCAAAAGACCTAAAATTAGGAATTGCCCTGGATACTACTCAAGGTATCAAAAAAGCTATCGTCGAGGTTCAGGAAACTATTTATATTGCATTTGGTCTGGTAGTACTTGTTATTTTTCTATTTTTAAGAAACTGGAGATCAACCCTCATCCCTGTAGTCGCGATACCAATATCACTTATTGCCAGCTTTTTTATTATGTATGTGGCAGGGTTCTCGATCAATATACTCACTTTACTTGCCATCGTACTGGCTACTGGTCTAGTTGTAGATGATGCTATTGTAGTTTTAGAAAATATATATCAAAAAATTGAAGCGGGTATGCCTCCCATGGAGGCGGCATTTAAAGGCTCAAAAGAAATCTTTTTCGCTGTAGTGTCTACGACTATTACCCTTATCGTGGTTTTTCTGCCCATACTTTTTCTGGAAGGACTTACGGGCAGATTATTCCGAGAATTTGGAGTCGTCGTATCTGGCGCCGTTTTAGTTTCAGCATTTGTTTCCTTAACGCTAACTCCCATGATGAGCGCCAGGCTACTCAAAAAAAGTAACCATGAAAATGCTTTATACCAGTGGTCAGAGGGGTTTTTTAATGGCTTAAATGATCTGTATTCCCGAACTTTACAAAGTTTTATACGCTACCGATGGGTAGCCATTCTGATCATGGCAGCTGCATTTTGGATGTTTTATTCTATTGGGAAGGAATTACCGAGTGAACTGGCTCCCATGGAAGATAAAGGCAGGATACAGGTTATTGCCAATGCACCTGAGGGAGCATCCTTCAATTTTATGAATGATTTTCTATCCCAAGTCATTCAGCGTGTAGAAGAATTACCTGAAAAAGAATCCATACTATCGGTTACATCTCCGGGTTTTGGAGCCTCACAGGCCTCCAATAATGGATTTGTACGAATTACGTTGGTCGATGCTGAAAAAAGGGACCGAACCCAAATGGAAATTGCAAACCAATTGGGAGAAGAACTCAAAGATATGATGGGCGCCAGAATTTTTATTAATCAGGAACAAACCATAGGAGACAGGCGCGGTGGACTACCTGTACAATTTGTAATCCAGGCACCCAACTTTGAAAAATTAAAACAGGTTATTCCAGAATTCATGGAAAAAGCTCGGGAAAATCCGATGTTTCAGTTTGTAGACATTAACTTAAAATTCAACAAACCAGAATTGAAAATAGAAATTGACCGGGATAGGGCACAATCTATGGGCTTGACAGTTTTTGAGGTAGCACAGGTGCTGCAGCTTTATTTCAGTGAACAGCGCTATGGATTTTTTGTCAAAGATGGAAAGCAGTATCAGGTCATCGGACAAGTAGACCGTGAATTCAGAAATGACCCGGAAGATTTAAAACAGATATTTGTTCGCAATAGCGCGGGAAGAATGATTCAACTTGACAATGTTATTAAAATATCGGAACAAAGCAATCCGCCGCAATTGTACCGCTACAATAGATTTGTTTCGGCTACAATTTCCGCAACACCGAATGAAGGATTTACACTTGGTCAAGGTATTGATACCATGCGCATGATTGCCAGTAAGGTAATGGATGATAGTTTTAGATCGGATCTTTCAGGTCCTTCCAAAGAATTTGAAGAAAGTTCGTCTACCCTCGTTTTTGCATTTTTACTGGCCTTAATATTAGTTTACCTGGTACTGGCTGCTCAATTTGAAAGTTTCGTAGACCCACTTATTGTGATGTTTACAGTTCCCCTGGCTATGGCAGGAGCGGTCTTAGCCTTATGGTATACAGATTCTACACTTAATATATTCAGCCAAATTGGTATTATAGTACTAATTGGAATTGTTACCAAAAATGGAATTTTGATTGTAGAATTTGCCAACCAAAAACGGGAGGCTGGAATTCCTAAGCTGCAAGCTGTAATAGAAGCTTCGGAATCGCGTATGAGACCAATTTTAATGACGAGTCTCGCCACCATACTTGGGGCTGTGCCTATTGCTTTTGCACTCGGTGCAGCATCTATGAGCCGTGTGGGGATGGGAATTGCCATTATTGGCGGATTGGCATTTTCACTCGTTCTAACCCTGTATGTCATACCAGCATTATATACCTATTTTTCTACTGACAAACTGATTTACCATGTTAAGGAGGAATCAGAAAACAACGATTGACATGGCGCTATTAAAAAAGATATTGATTTTACAGAGTTTATTGTTTCTTTTAAATGGTAGTTTATTTAGCCAAAATCTGCTTACCATGGAAGAAGCTGTCAAAACAGCTCTTGAAAATAATTATGGTATTAAGCTTATAAAAGTAGATCAGGTAGCATCCAGGTTGAACAACACTTTAGGTAATGCTGGATTCCTACCCGATATTTCTATGAATCTGGGCAGAAATTACAATGTCAATAATACACGACAGGAATTTTTCAATGGGGATATCCGTGAAGGTGATAATGTACAATCCAATACCCTCAACACCAATATTCAGCTCAATTGGACCATTTTTGATGGCATGCGTATGTTTGTAAGAAAAGATATGCAGCGTAAAGAGGAGGAGATTTCCGCAATTGCTAAGAAACTGTTCGGGTTTACTTATGACGCAGGGGCCGATCGTCCCTTTGCACGCGCCATTGAAGCCAAGCTGAAGGAGAAAAACACATGAGCGTTAAACTAATCTGGGCTACGCCTGACGCTGACTACATGATAGCCAGCATTGCTAGGGTATCTAACCCTGCAAACCAAACTTAAGAAAGGAGCATCAAATGCCTGATTGGGATTA